>DATJEA010000055.1:0-2356 GCA_035497095.1 Acetobacteraceae bacterium
GCAAGACCCAGGCCTGGGCGCTGGCCAAGGAATACACGCTGGGCGACCGGATGTTCCACGGTGCGTTCGGCGGCTCGTTCCTCAACCATACCTGGCTGGTCTGCTCCTGCGCGCTGCGCTGGCCGAACGCGCCGGCCAAGCTGGTGTCGGTGGTGGATGCCAATGGCCGGATGATCAAGGACGGCGAGGTGACGCCGGATGGCTACGCGGTGAACACCGTGCGCTCGGTGTATCTGCACAAGCCGAGCGACACCGATCCGGCGCTGCTGGTGCCGCCGCAGACGCTGCCGCATATCGGCGACCGGCTGGACGCCGCGGGGGTGAGCTGGAAGTGGTATTCCGGCGGCTATGACAACGCGATGGCCGGCAAGCCGGACAAGCTGTTCCAGTATCACCATCAGCCGCTGGCCTATTTCAAGGACCTCGCCCCCGGCACGCCGGCGCAGAAGGCGCATCTGCAGGATGAGGCCGACCTGATGCGCGATATCGATGCCGGGACGCTGCCGCAGGTGGCGTTCTACAAGCCGCTCGGGCAGTTGAACGAGCATCCCGGCTACGCCAACATCTCGGACGGAGATACGCATCTCGGTGAACTGGTGGCGCGGCTGAAGCAGAGCCCGCAGTGGCAGGACACGCTGGTGATCGTCACCTATGACGAGAATGGCGGCGAGTACGACCATGTGGCGCCGCCGATCCGCGACCATTGGGGGCCGGGCACGCGCATTCCGCTGATCGCCATCGGCGAGATGGTGAAGCGGGGGTTCATCGACCACACGGTGTATGATTTCGGCTCGATCCTGCGGACCATCGAGCTGCGGTTCGGCGCCGAGCCGGTGAACCAGGTGGATGGGGCGGCGGCGCCGATGACCAATCTATTGCAATAGGCGGCCCCCGGGCTACAGGCCGAGGCAGGTGGCGCGGTCGGCCGGCGGGCCGAAATCGCGCGGCCGCAGCCCGGCATGCAGCCAGGTGACCAGCGAGTAGATGTCGAACACCGGCAGCCCCAGCGCCTCGCGCAGCGCGTGGGCGTAGGGCGGCATGTTGGTGCATTCCAGCACGATGGCGCCGACCTCGGGGTGGGCGGCAACCAGGGCGCGGCCGGCGTCGAGGATGTCCTGGGCGGCCAGTGCCACGTCCATGTCGGTCGCCTCGGCCTTGATCAGCACGCGGAAGAACTCCCGCCCGCCCTCGGTGCCGACGCAGGGGATGTCGAGCGGCACGCCGGCGGCGGCGAGGTGGCGGGGGGTGAGCGTGGCGCTGGAGACGGTGATGATGCCGACCCGCTTGCCCGGCGGCAGCGTGGCCTGCACCCAGGGCACCTGGATCAGCGATGAAGTGGCGACCGGCACCCGCACATGGGCGGCAAGCTCGGCCTGGAACAGCGCCAGGAAGCCGCAATTGGTGGTGATCGCCTCGGCGCCTTGCGCCACCAGTTCGGCGGCGGCGGCGAGGAAATCGGGCAGCAGGCCGGCCGCCCCGTGCAGCACCACCCGCTCCGGGCTGGCGCCTTTCACCACCCGGTACAGCACCGGGAACGGCCAGGTGCCGGCGTTGCCCATGTCGCCGGGGATGCGCGGGAAGGCGGCTTCCAGCATCAATATGCCGAGCGGGGCGCCGTAGACGGCCTTGCCGCCGCGCGCGACGTGACGAAGGTTGGTCATGCTGTGATTCCTGACATGGGGCGTCGGCATTGCCGTTTGCGGCGATTCAGGCGATGCTGCCACTCCAATCAGCAAAGGGAAATGCGCCGCCCCGGGCGCGCGGTATTCCCGACGGAATGAAGGTAGGCCGCGCGCAAGGGCGGCTTTTTTGGTTTCATGACCCAGCTTACCTCCCGGCGGGCGGTCCTCGCCGGGGATCTGCGGGCGACGTTGCGCCTGGCGCTGCCGTTGGTGGCCGCGCAGTTGACCGCGATGGGCAGCAGCCTGATCGACGTGGTGATGGCTGGCCATATGAACGCCCACACGCTGGCCGCGGTGGCGGTGGGGGCGAATATCTGGACCCTGCCGCTGATGGCGATCGTCGGCGTGATGATGGCGATGCCGCCCTCGGTGGCGCAGCTCGATGGCGCGCGGCGGCGTGGCGAGGTGGGCGCGCTGTTCCGCCAGGCGGTGTGGCTGGGCCTGGTGCTCGGCGTGGCGCTGCAACAGGCGATGTACTGGGGCGGTCCGGCGCTGGCCGCGGTGCTGCGCGTGGACGCCGAATTGCTGGCCGACATCACCCGCTTCGTGCAGGCGATCAGCTGGGGCCTGCCGGCGCTGGCGCTGTTTCTGGCCTGCCGCGGGGTGACCGACGGGCTGGGGATGCCTCGGGTGTCGCTGGTGATCGGGCTCGGCGGGCTCACCGTGCAGTTGCC
>DATJEA010000056.1:0-8190 GCA_035497095.1 Acetobacteraceae bacterium
GCAGGTGGCCGAAACCATGAAAGAGCGGCTTAAAGCGATCGGGCAGCAGACGTGCGATCATGGCGTCGCGGCAGGTGCGGTCGATCTGGTGCATGAGGTGGACAACTACCCCGCCGAGGCGATCGTCAGGATCGCCCGAATGAAGAATTGCGACCTGATCGTGATGTCATCGCATGGCCGGCGTGGCGCATCGTTGACCCCGTCGCCTACCATCATTACCGGCCGGTGCCGGCCTTGGTCCTGCACTGGGCTCAGCTTTTGTTCCGGCGCTGGCCCGGCGTACACGCCGCCGAGGCCGAGGCCCCGGCTCACTGCCTGGGCGACATTGGCGCGATCGCCGGTAGCGAGCAGAATGGGTGAATGCCGAAGCGGCGGATTCCGGCGATGAACCCGGCGGTTTCCGGACGCAAAGTATCGGCCAGCACCAGATCGCCCGCGAACCGGCCGTCGATCGCCACAGCGACAACGGCGGACCCCACGCGCGCCGGCCGGTTCGCCGCCGCCGGCGCCTCGATCCGGCCCCGCACGAAGCCGGTTCCGCCGACGCTCACCAGATGGCTGTCCACCCGCGCGGTAAGCCCCTCGCCGGGCACTTCGGTGATCTCGGTCGGCACCGGCAGGGCCAAGCCGCGCGCATGGGCAGCGGCGACGATGGCCCGCGCCATCGGGTGCTGCGACGCCTGATCGGCGGCGGCGGCTACCCGGACATCTCTTGGGCCGACGAGATGGTCGGGCGGCGCGCCCGCTATGCCGACCTCACGCTGGTCGGGCCGGCGCTGCCGGACGGCAACCCGCTGCGGCAACAGGCAATCGAGGGCGTGCTGTTCTGGTCGGGCAATCCGCTGCTGCTGGTGCCGGCGGGGGCGCGCCCGACCCTCGCGCCCGAGCGGGTGCTGGTGGCGTGGGACGCACGGATCGAGGCGACGCGGGCGGGCGCGAGGCGCTCGACCTGCTGGCGGCGGCGCGCGAGGTGCGGCTGCTGCTGGTCGATCCGGTCAAGGGCGAGCGCTTTCATGGCGACGAACCGGGCGCCGATGTGGCGACGTTCCTGGCGCGCCACGGGGTCAGGATGACCGTCGATCGCCTGCCGGCTGAGGGAAATACGGTCGCCGAGGTCCTGCGTCGGCACGCCGTCGATACCGATGCCGAACTGTTGGTTATGGGCGCCTATGGCCATTCGCGGCCGCGCCAGCGGATTCTGGGCGGAGTGACCCACTCGGTGCTGGAAGACCCGCCGATGCCGGCTTTCCTCGCGCGCTGACACAGCATCGTCTCAGGCGTGGCGAGCGCGTCTCAGAAGTTACAGATTGATCGGCGGCGGGTGGCCGGTGCACGGCCCGGGTGCACCGGCCGACCGGATCAGGCCGCCTTGACCTCGATCTTCCTCTCGGCCTGCTGCGCATCGGCGGTCTTGGGCAGCGTCACCTTGAGCACGCCCTTGGCGAAGCTCGCCTCGATGCGCCCGACATCGACGCTTTCCGGTATCCGGAAGGAGCGCTGGAACGAGCCATAGCGGCGCTCCGACAGGTAGTAGTCCTTGTTCTTCTCCTCCTTGCCTTCGGCTTTCTCGCCCTTGATCGTCAGCGTGTGGTTGCCGAGCTTGATCTCGATACCCTTCTCGTCGATGCCCGGCAGTTCGGCGGTGACCTCATAGGCCGCCTCGCTCTCGGACACATCGAAGGCCGGGGCGATCGCCCAGTCCGGGCGGGCCAGGTGTTGCGCCCCGGTGTCGGTCGGCGAACGCGACCGGCCGCGCCAGCCGAACGGGTTGAAGTCATCGAACAGCCGGTCGATCTCGCGGCGCAGGTCCCTGAACAGCCAGCCCTCCGCAGGCGCGGGAGCGGCCGCCGTTTCGGTCTTGACGGGCATTGAGGATGTCGTTTCAACCATGAGGATTCTCCTTCAGGAGTGGTTATGGCGATCCGTGCCGACTCGCGCCGCCGGCTGGCGTTGCGCCCTGGGCTGCAATGACGGATTGGCCAGACGCCGGCACGGTTTCCGCCGGCCTTGTGTGGCCCTTGCCGCCAGGTCACGGTATTCAGGGCAAAGTGGCTGCGGATGCCACATCAAAGCCGGCCATGGCACGCCTTCGCATTGATCCCGATCAAATACCCGATCGGTGCGAGATCGGTTCATGGCCGGCTCACTTGCCGGGGTCAGTCCGCGAGCCAGAGCTTGCGCAAGGCCTTCTTCATCGAGTTTCTGACATCTTCGATTTCACCGCGCGAGACATGGCGATCGATAAGCCGGAAGACGGCTACCGCTGCCCGCTCTGGATCGTCGAGTTCATCGTCGCCGAAGGCGACCTCGATGCGCTCGATGAATCGGTCCTCGCTGCGATCCCAAACCGGAGACTGCTGCGGTTCCCAGCCCTCGAAATAGATGCCGCGGATGAGGACAGGGAGTTGCGCCGACAGATCGACCACCTCGGCCGGCGGAAGCCAGTCCCTGAGGGCATGCAGGACGCAGCGCAACAGACGATAGGAGCGCCGCTCATCCCAGCCCATGTCTTCAGCCAGCTCATTGACCCAACTTTGCGCCTGCTGTGCTGCTTGCGTGAAGCTGGGAATGGATGTGCTGCTCATGCGACCTCTCCGTTGCTCGGGACCGCTTTCGGTCCGGGTTGGAATAACCAGTCTTGCGTGAACCCCGAACGACCGCCGGGCGCGCCGCGATGGTGAGCGTCGGGCTCACGGGCGTCGCGAGCTCAGGCCAGACCCGGCAAGCGCTTCAGCAAAGCGCACCCCGCGTTCGCGCTCATTGATGAGAATCAAATCCGGCGATATCGGCTCATACGATGGCTCGCTGATCGCGACCCATGGTATCGAGTCTCATTTTGCGCGCTGCCACCGGTCAACCCGGAGCGCAATACCAAAGCCATCGGCCGATGCCGGTTATAGTCCGTAGCTCTCGCCCTGGTGTAACACCACGGCGCCCCAGCCGAGTTCGCGGCCGATCCGCAGGCACAGCGCTTCGGACGCGCCCTCCTCACCATGCACGACGAATGCGCGCGACGGCGGGCGGCGGAAGCCCTGCAGCCAGCGCATCAGCTCATCGGCACCGGCGTGCGCCGACAGCATCGACAGATCCGCGATGGCGGCGTTTACTGGAAACCATTGGCCGTGATTCCTGATCTCGCGCGCGCCCTCCAGCATGGCGCGGCTGCGCGTATCGGCAGCCTGGAACCCGGAGAACAGGATCGTATTGCGCCTGTCGGGGGCATACGCCTTCAGGTGATGCAGCACGCGCCCGCCGGTCGCCATGCCACTGGCCGAGATGATCACCTTGGGGTACGGGCTCGCCGTGATCGCCTTCGATGCGACAACGTCCCGGGTATAGGTGGTGATCCCGCAGATCGCGTCGCATTGCTCCCGCGTGAGGTTGTGGTCGGCGCGATGGGCATGCAGCAGGCCGGCGGCGTCGATCGCCATCGGGCTGTCGAGAAAGTTCGGCACGTTGGCGAGACGCCCTGTCCGCTTCAACTTCCACAGGTGATAGAACAGCAACTGGGTGCGACCGACAGCGAGCGCGGGGACAATGACCGTGCCGCCGCGGGCGGTCGTGCACTCGACGACGGTGCCGAGCGCCTCGGTGGCGTCGCCCGGTTCGCGGAGGCGGTTGCCATAGGTCGATTCGACGACAATGTGGTCCGCCTCCGCGATCGCTGTTGGGTCGGGCAGCACGGGGTCGTCATAGCGGCCGAGATCGCCGGAGAAGGCGACACGGCGGCCATTCCAGGCAATCTGGCCGTTGCGGCGCCGAGGATGTGGCCAGCATGGCGCAAGATCAGCGTGATGCCGCAGGGGAGCTTAAGCGGTCGGTCGAACGGTACCGGCGAGAAGAATTCGAGGCAGCGCTCGGCATCCTCGACGCCATAGCGGAGGAGCTGTGCGAGCGGCTTCCCAGGCAGCGCAAGACACAGCGCGACAAACTGGCTCTGCTGGTGGCGACAATGCTGCATGCACGCACCGCCAACCTGATGGCGCTGGCAGCCAGCCCGCCGCTGGACACCGAGCGGGCGGATATGCGCTACCAATGGATCGCCCGCTTCATCAACAACGAGCGCGTGCTCTGCGACGCGGTCATCGAGCCGTTCGCCCGCGAGGTGATTGCCAAAGCCGCCGCAGCGGGCCGCGTGACACTGATCATGGACCAGAGCAAGGCCAGCGGCCGGCATCAGATCCTGATGCTGTCGTTGCGCTTCGGCGAACGCGCGTTGCCGCTTTGCTGGCGGGTCGAAGCGACTGAAGGTGCGATCGGGTTTGGCTGCCAGAAGGAGTTGCTGGCCACCCTCACGCCCCGGCTTCCACCGGATGCCGACATCTGCCTGATGGCGGACCGCCTCTACGGCACGCCCGGCCTGATCGCGTTCGCAACCGCGCAGGGCTGGGACCACAGGCTGCGTCTGAAAGGCAATCTGACGGTGTTCATCGACGGGCACAAATCCCGCCTCGATCAGCACAGCGCTTGCAAGCTGCCTTATCTGCACAACGTCGAATTGACCCACCGGCGCGTCACCACCAGCATCGGCATCATCAACGATCCCGGGCACGACGAGCCATGGTTCATCGCGATGTCCGACGAGCCCGGATATCTCACAACGCTCGCCTATTCAGCGCGATGGGGCATCGAGCCGATGTTCTCCGATTTCAAGTCGCGCGGCTTCGGCCTCGAACAGAGCCAGTTGCAGATACCGGATCGTCTGTCCCGCCTGCTGCTGGTGATGAGCCTGGCGCTCTACTTCGCGGTCTCCACCGGCCACTGGGACGCCGCCACCAATCCCACCATCGACGAAAAAAAGCCTTCGCCGTCAACCCAAAAACCTGAGCCGCGGCCGGTTGTCCTGGTTTACCCGAGGCCTGCGACGCATCGCCCGGATGCTCACGTTCGGACTGCCGCTACCACCGCTTTGGGCTTCAGGATGAAACTGATGGGTGCTCCGGTAGACGCACGACCCCCGCGCCATCCCTCCCCCGGCGCGCGCCTATGAAATTCCTATGCCGCACACCGGGCGGCAATATCGAATTCCTATGCCTCGCTCGGCATCTTGTGCCCGGGTGATACCCACCCGGAGGCACCACGTCATGCACGACATCATCTACCTCTCCCTCGGCATCGGCGGATTCGCCGCCTGCCTGGGCTACGTTCTGCTCTGCGAGAAGCTGTAGCTCGCCATGACCCTCGATCTCCTGCTCGGGGCCGCAGTCACGGTTGGCATCTTCGGCTATCTCGTCTACGCGCTGCTCCACCCGGAGCGGTTTTGACATGACCCTCACCGGCTGGGCGCAGATCGCCCTGTTCAGCGCCCTCATCCTGGCGCTCACCCGCCCGCTCGGCCTTTACCTCACCCGCGTGGTGCAGGGCGAAATCCGCTTCCTGCGCCCCGTCGAACACGCCATCTACACAGTCTGCGGCATCAACCCCCGGGCCGAGCAGAGTTGGCAGGGCTACGCCCTCGCCACGCTCATCTTCAAGGCCGCCTGCTTCGCCGCCCTCTACGCGCTGCTGCGGCTGCAAGCCCTGCTGCCGCTCAACCCCGCCGCCCAGCCCGCCGTCGGCCCGGATCTCGCCTACAACACCGCGATCAGCTTCCTCACCAACACCAACTGGCAGAGCTATGCCGGCGAGACCACCATGGGCAACCTGGCGCAGATGGCCGGTCTCACGGTGCAGAACTTCCTCTCCGCCGCGGCTGGCATCGCCATCGCGGTCGCCGTGGTGCGCGGCTTCGCCCAGCGCTCGGCCAAATCCCTCGGCAATTTCTGGGTCGATCTCACCCGCATCACCCTCTACGTGCTGCTGCCCGCCAGCATCGCGGTCGCGCTGTTCTTCGTCTGGCAGGGCGTGCCGCAAACCCTGGCCGCCACCGTCCACGCCACCACGCTGCAAGGCGCCGCGCAAACCCTCGCCATCGGCCCGGTCGCCTCGCAGGAAGCCATAAAAATGATCGGCACCAACGGCGGCGGCTTCTTCAACGCCAACTCCGCCCACCCGTTCGAGAACCCCACCGCGCTTACCAACCTGGTCCAGATACTCTGCATCTTCTCGCTCGGCGCCGCGCTCACCAACATGTTCGGCCGCATGGTCGGCAACACGCGCCCAAATGGCGAACGACAGGGCTGGGCGATCTTCGCCGCCATGGGCCTGCTGTTCCTGCTCGGCACCGCCACGCTCTACCACGCCGAAGCCCAACCGAACCCCGCGCTGGTCGCCGCCGGCATGTCGCCCACGATGGGCAACATGGAAGGCAAGGAACTCCGCTTCGGCATCGCCGCCAGCGCGCTGTTCGCCACCGTCACCACCGATGCCTCCTGCGGCGCGGTCAACGCCATGCATGACAGCTTCACGCCGCTCGGCGGGCTGGTACCGATGGTCAACATGATGCTCGGCGAGATCATCTTCGGCGGCGTCGGCTCCGGCCTTTACGGCTTCCTGCTGTTCGCCCTCATCGCGGTGTTCGTCGCCGGCCTGATGGTCGGCCGCACCCCGGAATATCTCGGCAAGAAGATCGAGGCCCGCGAGATCAAGCTGACCATGCTCGCCATCCTCTGCCTGCCGCTGGCCATCCTCGGCTTCACCGCGCTCGCCGCCATCCTCCCCGCCGGCACCACTGCACTGGCCAATGCCGGCCCACATGGCTTCTCCGAGGCGCTGTACGCCTACACCTCGGCCGCCGCCAACAACGGCAGCGCCTTCGCCGGCCTGTCCGCCAACACACCTTACTGGAACACCACTCTTGGCATCGCCATGCTGATCGGCCGCTTCTTCGTGATCATCCCGGCGCTGGCCATCGCCGGCAGCCTCGCCGCCAAAACCGCCGCCCCCGCCTCCGCCGGCAGCTTCCCCACCGACACCGGCCTGTTCGCCGGCCTGGTGATCGGCGTCATCCTCATCGTCGGCGGCCTCACCTTCTTCCCGGCCCTCGCCCTCGGCCCGCTGGTCGAGCACCTGGCGATGCACGCCGGCACCCTGTTCTGAGCGAGACCCGAATGCCCCGCCAATCCGCCGCCATGCTCGACCCCGCGATCCTGCTCCCCGCCCTCAGCCAGGCAGTCCGCAAGCTCGACCCGCGCCTCTTGTGGCGCAGCCCGGTGATGTTCGTGGTCGAGATCGTCACCATCCTCACCACCATCCTGCTCGCCCGCGACCTGCTGGAAGGCCGCCCGCACCCCGGCTTCGCCATCCAGATCAACCTCTGGCTCTGGTTCACCCTGCTCTTCGCCACCTTCGCCGAGGCAGTTGCCGAAGGCCGCGGCCGCGCCCAGGCCGCCAGCCTGCGTCAGGCCCGCAGCGAAACCCAGGCCCAACGCCTGCGCCCCGACGGCACCACCGAAACCGTCCCCGCCGCCGCCCTGCGCCAGGGCGACATCGTGGACGTCGCCGCCGGCGCCATCATCCCCAGCGACGGCGAAGTGATCGAAGGCGTCGCCGCGGTCAACGAGGCCGCCATCACTGGCGCATCCGCCCCCGTCATCCGCGAAGCCGGCGGCGACCGCTCGGCGGTCACCGGCGGCACCCAGCTGGTCTCCGACCGCCTGCGCATCCGCATCACCGCAGCCCAGGGCAACAGCTTTCTCGACCGCATGATCGCCCTGGTCGAAGGTGCGGCGCGGCAGAAAACCCCCAACGAGATCGCGCTGAACATCCTGCTCGCCGGCCTCACGCTGATCTTCGTGCTCGCCGTCGCCACCCTGCCGGCGTTCGCCGCCTATGCCGGCGGTTCGCTCTCGGTGCTGGTGCTGGTGGCGCTGTTCGTCACCCTGATTCCCACCACCATCGGCGCGCTGCTCTCGGCGATCGGCATCGCCGGCATGGACCGCCTGGTGCGCTTCAACGTGCTGGCGATGTCCGGCCGCGCGGTAGAGGCCGCCGGCGATGTCGACACCCTGCTGCTCGACAAGACCGGCACCATCACGCTCGGCAACCGCCAGGCCAGCGAATTCCTCCCCCTCACCGGCATCACCGAAGCCACCCTGGCCGAAGCGGCCCAGCTCTCCTCGCTGGCCGATGAAACCCCCGAAGGCCGCTCGATCACCGTCCTCGCCAAGGACCGCTACAACCTGCGCGCCACCGCCAGCCCCGCCGCAAGCTTCATCCCGTTCACCGCGCAAACCCGCATGAGCGGCATCGACCTCGACTCCCGCCGGATCCGCAAAGGCGCCGTCGACGCCGTGCTCGCCCATGTCCAGG
>DATJEA010000057.1:0-2886 GCA_035497095.1 Acetobacteraceae bacterium
GAGCGCGGCACCACGACCACCCCGTTCGACATGGTGATGCTCAACGACCTGGACCGGTTCCATCTGGTGATGGATGTCATCGACCGGGTGGACGGGCTGGCCACCCGCGCCGCCGTGCTGCGGCAGTCAATGGCAGACGCGCGGCTGGCCGCCCGGCGCTACACCAGGGAACACCCAGAATATGCAATTCTGGGACGGCACCGACACAATGGGCAACGGCAGCGTCGATGGCGGCGTCGGAACCTGGACGGCGGCGGCCACCAACTGGACCGGGCAGCCCGGACAGGCCGGCATCAATAGTGTGTGGGGCGGCACGGTCGGCGTCTTTGCCGGCAAGGCAGGCGGCCTGGTGACAGTTAACGGCACCCAGAGTTTCGACACACTGCAGGTCTCGACCGATGGCTATACGCTGGCGGGCGGTACGCTCGCCATTGCCCCAGCGGCGGGACAGGCGGGCACACTCAATATCGACAATGGCATCACCACGACGATTGGCTCGGTCATTGCCAATGGCAGCGGCGGCGCGCTCGCCAAGGTTGGCGGCGGCACGCTGATCCTGTCGGGCGTCAACACCTATGCGGGCGGAACCATTCTGTCGGGCGGCGTGCTTCAGGTCGCGGCGGATGCCAATCTCGGCGCCGCTTCCGGCGGGCTGAGCTTTAGCGGCGGCACGCTTGCGGCGATGGCAAGCTTCAACAGCAGCCGAGCTGCCACATTGACGGCGGATGGCCGCCTCGCCGTCGCCGACGGCACAACGCTCGGCCTGTCCGGCGTCATCTCGGGCCCGGGCGGTCTGGTCAAATCCGGCCTCGGCACGCTGGTTCTGACTGGCGTGAACAGCTATGGCGGCGGCACGACAGTCGCCGCCGGGGCGCTGATCGGCAATGCCACCGCGATCCCTGGCGGCATCGCCAATGCCGGCACATTGGTGTTCGACCAGGCGGGCAATGCAAGCTTTGCCGGCGATATCGCGGGTTTTGGCGGCGTGGACGGCCTCATGGTCAAGCGGGGCGCGGGAACGCTCACCCTGGCGGGCAACAATAGTCTTGACTGGACCGTCGAGACCGGCCGCCTCGTCTCGTCGGCGGAGCGTTTTGGCGGTAACCTCTCAATCGGCCTGACCGGCGCATTCAGCTTCACGCAGACCGGCGATGGGGTTTATGGCGGGGTTCTTTCCGGCACCGGCGCCTTCAGCAAGGATGGCGCCGGCAAGCTCGTGCTCACCGGAGATTCGAGTGGCTTTACGGGAATTTCGACGGTGACCGCCGGCGCGCTGCGGGTGAACGGTACGCTCGGCGGCACAGTGACCGTCCTCGATGGCGGCGCGCTTGGCGGCTCGGGCATTGTCGGCCCGACAATGGTCGCCTCGGGTGGCACCATCGCGCCCGGCAATTCGATCGGCACGCTGCACGTCAACGGCGACATCACCTTCGCGCCGGGATCGATCTATACGGTAGAAGTGGACCCCACCGGAACCAGCAGCGACCTGATCGCGGCGACCGGCAAGGCCTTGCTGCAGGGCGGCTCGGTGGTCCAAATCGGTGCGAACGGCACCTATAATCCGACCACGACCTATACCATCCTCACTGCTGCCGGCGGCATTACCGGCACGTTCGATGCGGTCTCATCCGATTTCGCCTTCCTCGCTCCCACCCTCGGCTACGGCGCCAATGCCGTTACGCTGACGCTGAAGCGCAACACAGTCGCCTTTCCGAATCTGGCCTGGACCCGCAACCAGCGCGCGACCGCCGGCGGGCTGCAAACCCTCACCGCCGGCAATGCCGTGTATGACGCTGTGGTCCAGCTCGACGCGCCGACGGCGCGGTTCGCCTTCGATCAGCTCTCGGGCGAAATCCATGCCTCAGCCCAGACCGCGCTGATCGAGGACAGCCGCTATATCCGCGATGCGGCGACGGATCGCGTCCGCGCGGCCTTTGACGGGGTCGGGACAAGGTCCACCCCGGTCCTGGCCTACGGTCCGGACGGCCCGGTCGTCGCTCCTCCTGACACAGGCGACGTCGCCGCCTGGGGCCAGGTGTTCGGCGCCTTGGGCCAGACCAACAGCGACGGCAATGCCGCCCAGCTCGAGCGCGGCACCGCCGGTTTCGTGATGGGCGCGGATGCGTTGGCCGACACATGGCGCCTCGGCCTTCTCGCCGGCTACAGCCATTCAAGCTTCAACGCCGCGGCCCGTGCTTCCTCGGGCGAAAGCGACAATATCCATCTCGGCCTTTATGGCGGCACGCAATTGGGGGCGCTTGGCCTGCGCGCCGGTGCCGCCTACACTTGGCATGATATCCAAACGAGCCGTTCAGTCGCCTTCACCGGCTTTGCCGACGGGCTTGGGGCCGGTTATGGCGCCGGTACCGCGCAGGTGTTCGGTGAGGCCGGCTACACCATCGACGCTGGCGGGGCGACCTTCGAACCCTTCGCCGGCCTCGCCTATGTCAACCTCGCCACGGCCGGCTTTACCGAAAGCGGCGGGGCGGGGGCGCTGACCGGCACTGGCGGATCGACCGATGCGACATTCACGACGCTGGGCGTTCGTATCGCCAGCGAGTTCATGATCGGCGACATGAAGGCCACCGCGCGCGGCATGCTCGGCTGGCGGCATGCCTTCGGCGACCTCACCCCGACCTCCACCCACGCCTTCCAGGGAAGTTCGGCCTTCACTGTCGCCGGCGTGCCGATTGCCCAGGACAGCGCCGTCATCGAAGCCGGGCTGGATCTCAACCTCACGGACAACGCCACCCTCGGCCTCTCCTATAGCGGCCAATTCGGCTCCGGCGCGCAGGACCAAAGCGCCAAGCTCAACTTCTCGTTCAAATTCTAAGGAAAACCCGATGCTTCCGATTTCCCCTGGACGCAGGGCCGTTGCCGCCCTGT
>DATJEA010000058.1:0-4701 GCA_035497095.1 Acetobacteraceae bacterium
GCGGCTCAATGCGTCGCTGGAGGAGGCCGCCTCCAGCCTGGGGGCGCCGCCATTCACGGTGTTTCGCCGGATCGTGCTGCCGCTGACCCTGCCGGGGATTCTGCTCGGCTGCCTGCTGGCCTTCGTGCTGGCGGTCAGCAGCTTCATCACGCCGAAGCTGCTCGGCGGCGGGCGGGTGTTTCTGCTGGCCACCGAAATCTACGATCAGGCGATCGTCACGCTGAACTGGCCGGTGGCAGCCGCGCTGTCGATTCTGGTGCTGGCGATCTTCGGGCTGGCGCTGCTGCTGTATGGCCGCGCCGTGCGGGCGGTGACCTGAGATGGGCAAGGCGCTGTTCCTGCTGCTGGTGCTGCTGTTGTTCACCTTCCTGCTGGCGCCGGTGATCCTGGTTATCCCGATGTCGTTCTCGGCCGACCGGGTGCTGGCCTGGCCGCCGGTCGGGTTCAGCCTGCGCTGGTATGCGGCGATGTTCAGCGAGCCGGGGCTGATGCAGGCGGCGCGCAACTCGCTGATCCTCGGGCTGATTGTCACCGCGGTCTCCGTGCTGCTGGCCACCCCGGCAGCGCTGGTGCTGGCGCGCAGCCGGTTTGTCGGCCGGGAGGCGATCCTGGCGCTGCTGACGGCACCACTGCTGCTGCCGACCATCGTGCTGGGGCTGGCGCTGCTGATCGTGTTCGTCGGCTACGGGCTGGTGGGCAGTTGGCCCGGCCTGGTGCTGGCGCATCTGCTGATCACCTTGCCCTACGCGCTGCGGGTGCTGGCGACCGCACTCTCCACCCTTCCGGCTTCGGTGGAGGAGGCCGCGGCCAGCCTGGGCGCCTCGCCGCTCGCCGTGTTCCGCCGCATCACCCTGCCGCTGATGCTGCCGGGGGTGATCGCCACCTGCGCCATCGTGTTCCTGGTGTCGTTCGACGAGGTGGTGGTCAGCCTGTTCATCGTCGGCCCGCGGCTGACCACGTTGCCGGTCGCGCTGTTCCGTTATGTCGAGAGCCGCACCGACCCGCTGGTCGCCGCGGTCTCCTCGGTGCTGGTGTTGCTGACCATCCTGATCGTGCTGGTGCTGGATCGCGCGATCGGGCTGCGCAAAGCCGTCGGCAAGTAGGCTGCCGCCATCTCAACAAGGAGACCACCATGTTCATCGTCAACCCGCTGCCGCCGCAGGTCGATCCGGAGCTGATCGCGCTGCTGGCCAAGGCCGAGCCGGCCACGATCGGGCATTTTCTCGATTTCGGCTTCGTCGACCCGAAGATCAGCGCGCGCTGGGGGGTGCCGCGCATCGCTGGCACCGCGGTCACGGTGCGCTGCGCCGGCAATGACAGTTGCATGGTGCATTACGCGCTGGGCCAGTTGCGGCCGGGCGACATCCTGGTGATCGACCGGTTCGGCGACGATCGGCATGCAGCAGTCGGCGGCGGCGTTGCCTTCGCGGCGCGCGAGGCGGGGGCGCTCGGCATCATCGTCGATGGGGTGACCACCGATATCGGCGAAATCCGCGACTACAAGATGCCGGTGTGGTCGCGCGGGCTGTCGGTGGTCACCACCAAGCTGAAATTCCAGAACGGCGAATTCTGCGTGCCGGTCAGCATCGGCGGCGTGCCGGTGCTGCCGGGCGATGCGATTCTGGCCGACGAGAACGGCGTGCTGGTGCTGAAGCCGGGGCAGATCGCCGCCGCGGCACCGCGCGCCATCCAGATGCAGGCCGCCGAAGGGCCGCGGCTGGCCGAGGTGGCGAAAGGCGCGCGCCTGCCGGAACTGAACGGCACCAACGCCAGGCTGCGCGAGTTGCTGGCCGCCCAGGCCAAGGACTGAGCGGACGCCCGGGCCGGCAGGCCGCCGGTCCGGGCAGTGCCTTTATGAGTCGAGTTTGGCGTCCAGCGTGATCTCGGCGTTCAGCACCTTGGAGACCGGGCAGCCGGTCTTGGCGGCCGCCGCGGCGGTGGCGAACTGCTCCGCGGTCATGCCGGGCACCTTGCCGTGCAGCGACAGATGCACGCTCTTGATGGTGAAGCCGCCGCCCTCCGGCTCGATGCTCACCTTCGCCTCGGTCGCCAGCTTCTCGGCGGAATGGCCGGCGGCGTCGAGCTGGAACGCCAGCGCCATGGTGAAGCAGCCGGCATGCGCGGCGGCGATCAGTTCCTCCGGGTTGGTGCCGGGGCCGTTTTCGAAGCGGGTGCTGAACGAATAGGGGGTGTCCTTCAGCCGGCCGCTCTGGGTGCTCACGCTGCCGGTGCCGGTTTTGCCGGGGCCGGACCAGGCGGCGGATGCGGTACGTTTGATTGATGCCATGCTGCTTTTCCTCGTCTGCCATCCGGCCGGAAAGACCCGGCCGGTGAAGCCTTGATGTGGGGGCGCCGTCGCAGCGAACAACCGTTGCGCGGCATGCCGGCTGCCTTGGCTGCGCGACCAGCTTGCCGGGATGGAACGAATCATTGGCCGGGGCCGATGCCGCCAGCTGTTTTGCTGCCGTCGCGGTCGATTCAACAGCTCAATCGGGCGCACACCGTATCAAAGGCCTTGCCGAACCGCCGCCAGTCACGAAAGATGAACGCGCCGCAGGTGGCATTTCTCCCGCGCGTATCAACGCGCTATACTGCTACAGCGGGACTGGGAAGGGGCGGGGATGGAGCAGCGGCTCGGCAAATATGAGATCCGGGGCATCCTCGGCAAGGGCGCCATGGGCACTGTCTACGACGCCCGCGACCCGGTCATCGACCGCCGTGTGGCGATCAAGACGCTGGCGCTGCCGGACGCCGCCGATACCGAAGCGCAGGCCGAACTGGAGCGCTTCAAGCGCGAGGCGCAGGCCGCCGGGCGGCTGACCCACCGCAACATCGTCGGCGTGTTCGACTACGGCGAGACCGACGCGCTGGCCTATATCGTGATGGAGTTCGTCGACGGCAAGTCGCTGAAGGAGGTGCTCGACAAGCATGAACGCTTCCCGGTGGCCGAGACGGTGCGGATCATGCAAGGGCTGCTGGAGGGGCTGCAGTTCAGCCACGAGCGCGGCGTGGTGCATCGAGACATCAAGCCGGCCAACGTGATGCTGACGCAGGCCGGCCAGGTGAAGATCGCCGATTTCGGCATCGCCCGGATTGAGAGCAGCAGCATGACGCAGGCGGGCACCATCATGGGCACGCCCGCCTATATGTCGCCCGAGCAGTTCATGGGCCAGACGGTGGACCCGCGGACCGATATCTATTCCTCCGGCGTGCTGCTCTACCAGATGCTGACCGGCGAGCGGCCGTTCGAGGGCAGCATGACCGCGATCATGCACAAGGCGCTGAACGTCACGCCGCCGCGGCCGTCGGAGCTGTCCGTCACCACGCCGGCCAGCATGGACGAGGTGGTCGCCAAGGCGATGGCCAAGCGGCCGGAGCAGCGCTACGCCTCGGCCGCCGAGTTCGGCACGGCGCTGAAAGACGCATTGGCGGCGCCGGAAACGGCCGTCGCATCGCCGCCGCCGATACCGGCAACCGACCCCGAGGCAACCGTGATCGCCAGCCGCCCGGCGACGCCGCCACCGCCACCACCGCCGCCTCGGCCGGCAGCGCCGCCGCCAAAGCGGTCCGCAGGCAGCCGGTTGCCGCTCCTTGGCGGCGTCGCGGTGCTGGTGCTCGCGGTGGCAGCCAGCGGCGGCTATATGCTGCTGAACCGCGAGCAAGCGCCGGTGCCGGTGGCCGCGCCCCCGGTGCCGATGCCGGCGGCGCCGGCCACCGTGCCGCCGCCCGCGCCGATGCCGGCGCCCACGCCGATGCCGGCGCCCACCCCGGAGCCGGTGCCGGCCCCGACCCCGGTCCCGCCACCGGCTCCGGTGGTGCCATCGGCACCAGCACCGACCCCGGTCCCAGCCCCGGTCCCGCTTCCGACGCCGACGCCTGCCCCGGCTCCGGCCGCCGCCCCCACGCCGGCGCCGGCGCCCGCTCCGGTTGCCGTTCCGACTCCGGCTCCACCGGGGCCGATCCCCGTACCGGCGCCGGTTCCGGCTCCGAGCCCGACCCCGCCAGTGCCGATGCCTGCCCCCGCCCCCGCTCCGGCCGCGCCGTCGGCAGCCTCGTTGCGGGCCGCGATCGCTGCGGCGGTCGAGCCGTTCCGTTGCGCCAGCATCGGCGGCGACGTGAGCGAGCAGCGCCAGGTGACGATCTCCGGCTTCATCGGCCGCGACGCCGAGCCGCGGCTGCGTGCCGCGGTGCAGCAGGCCGCCGGCACCGCGCCGGTGCAGTGGAATATCCATACCTTCAACGGGCCGTATTGCCGGGCCCTCAATATCGTGCGGCCGATCGGCCCGCATTTCGGCGAACCAGCCAGCAGCGTCGTGGTCGGCCTGAAGGGTGGCGCCGCGGCGCTGCACGACACCAGCAGCATCGTACCGAAGATCACCGCGCCCAACTATGCCAGCTATCTGCAGGTGGATTATTTCGCCGGCGACGGCAGCATGGTGCATCTGCATCCCAGCGCCGAGGAGCACCAGATCGACATCCAGACCGCCGATCATCATAGCCAGCACCTGCGCACCAGCCTGGAGGCCGCCCAGCGCAGCTTCCCGGCCGGGGCCACCATGACGCTGGGCGATCCGGTCACCTGCAACTGCAAGCCGACCGAGGTCGGCTGGACGGTCGGCCCGCCATTCGGGACCGATATGATCCTCGCCATCGCCAGCTCCGTGCCGCTGTTCGTGCCGGCGCGCAGCAACTCCGATACGG
>DATJEA010000059.1:0-4008 GCA_035497095.1 Acetobacteraceae bacterium
TTTCCATAATATACCTTCTGCGACTGGAGCATGCGCTCTTTAAGGATGTCGCAGTGCCGAAGCCGCGCTAACGACCTTTGGCTATCAACGCATAGCAACTGCCGGCATCCTCCCTTCTGCCGTTGCCCTCAAGCCGGTTGAAGTGCTGATCCACGATGCGCCATCCCTTCGCCGCGAGCGTGCGCTCCCATGATTGGCGGCTGTAGCGGCTGCCCCAGGTCCAGCCTGGCGCGGGAGCCTCGAAGTAATCAGGGCTCTGGTTGCCGAGCGACACCACGGTCTGCACGATCAGGAACCGGCGGGCGTAGGCGTATGAGGCATCCAGCACCGTCTCGGGGTCCGCAACGTGGTAGAGCCCGCCGACGTTGGCCACGATATCGACCGGCGGCAGGACAGCGACGTCGTGTGCGTCCATCTTGGCGAATTCGACGTTCAGGCCAAGGCGTTGGGCAATGTCGGTCATCCGGCGGGAATGGACGTCCCGGCCATTGTCGATGCCGAGGCTGCTTGTGGCGCCAAGGTGCAGCGCCGCCATGGCATAGAAGCCATCGGCACAGAATAATTCGGTGAATGAAACTTCATCCGCGATTCGCGCTTTGCATTTGGCAATGGCGTACTGGATATAAGCCAACAGAATCGGCTGTTTACTCTGCTGATTCTTCGCATAATGGTCGTTTATGTGCGGATTTTCTACGCCGAACAGGGAATATGAGTGGTAGAGAGGCGGGAGGCCGTCGAGTGCGTTTGGATGTGCCATGCGGGGCATCACAGCACGGCAGGAATGCGTTGGAAAGATGCCAACGCGTTTCGTCGTCGCCGTTCAAGCAGTGAAAGCGATGGCTGCTACCGGGTATCGCGCGATCCGAGATCAGCGGACCTTGGCGGGCGCGTGGCGGAGGGGATGGGATTCGAACCCACGTAGGGGTTTTACACCCCTAAACGGTTTAGCAAACCGTCGCCTTCAGCCGCTCGGCCACCCCTCCGCAGGGTCGCGTAACACACGACGTTTGCAGCGCCCTCGTAGGGGCAAACCGAACCCAGGTCAATCAGCGCTTTGCGGCGGCAGCGGCGTTATTTGCCGCCTGCCCTTCGCCGGCTATTTCGCCCTCGGGTCCAGCGCGTCGCGAAGGCCGTCGCCGACCAGGTTGAAGCTCAGCACCACCAGGAAGATCGCCATGCCGGGAAACACTGCCAGCCACGGTGCCTGGCTCAGGAAGCGCTGCGCCGAGTTCAGCATGCTGCCCCAGGATGGGTCCGGCGGCTGCTGGCCGAGGCCGAGGAAGGACAGGCTGGCCTCGGCGATGATCGCGCCGGCAATCGCCAGCGTCGCCTGCACCATGATCGGCGGCAGGATGTTGGGCGCGACGTGATGCACCGCGACGCGCACCGGGTGGCTGCCCAGCGCGCGGGCCGCCTCGACATAGTCGTTGGTCATGGCGTCCAGCGTGGCGCCGCGGGCGACGCGCACGAAGATCGGCGTCGCGGTGATGCCGATGGCGATCATCGCGTTCTCCAGGCTGGGGCCGAGGAAGGCGGCCAGCGCGATCGCCAGGATCAGGAACGGTGCCGCCAGCATGGCGTCCACCACGCGGCCGATCACGGCATCAGTGATGCCGCCGGCGAAGCCCGCCAGCAGGCCCAGCGGCACGCCGACCGTGGTGGCGATGGCGACCGAGATCACGCCGGCCATCAGGCTGGCCCTGGCGCCCCAGATCACCCGGCTCAGCACGTCGCGGCCGTTCTCGTCGGTGCCCATCCAATGCGCCCAGGACGGCGCCTTGCGGATCAGCGTCCAACTGGTGGCGATCGGATCATAGGGCGACAGCAGCGGTGCGAAGGCCGCCGCCAGCACGAACAGCGCCACCACGATCAGCCCCAGCACCGCCGCCGGGCGGCCGGCGAAGCGGCGCACCGCCAGCCGCAGCGGGCTTTGCGAGGCTGCCGCCATCACCGCGCCGGCGTCGTTGGCAGTGACCGCACTCATAGCCCGCGCAGCCTCGGGTTGATCAGCACGTAGAGCACGTCGGCCACCAGGTTCAGCAGCACGTAGACGGTGGCGGTGACCAGCACCACGCCCTGCACCACCGGATAGTCGCGGTTGAACACCGCGTCGACGATCAGCTTGCCGAAACCGGGGATGGAGAACACCTGCTCGGTCAGCACCGCGCCGGACAGCAGGGTGCCGAGTTCCAGCGCCCCCAGCGTCACCACCGGCACCAGCGCGTTGCGCAGCGCGTGGCGTATGATCACCGCCAGCTCCTTCAGGCCCTTGGCGCGCGCGGTGCGCACGTAATCCTGCTCCAGCGCGGTCAGCATGGCGCTGCGGGTGTGGCGCATCAGCACCGCGGCGATGGCGTTGCCGAGCACGAAGGCCGGCATGATGGTGGTGGCCAGCGATTGTCGCCAGTCCTCGGTGAGCGGCACGTAGCCGGAGGGCGGCAGCCAGCCGAGCTTCACCGAGACCAGCAGGATCATCATGATGCCGAGCCAGAAATTCGGCGTCGACAGTCCGGCGAGGCCGATGCCGTTGGCCAGGTAGTCCCAGACGGTGTTCTTCTTCACCGCCGAAATCACCCCCATCGGCACGCCGATCAGCACCGCGAAGGCGAACGCCATGATGCCGAGTTGCAGCGTCACCGGCAGCTTGGTGGCCACCAGTTGCGCCACCGGCTGGCGGATGCGCCACGAGAAGCCGAGATTGCCCTGCACCACGTTGCCCATCCAATGGGCGTATTGCACCACCAGCGGCCGATCCAGCCAGAGTTCCTGGCGGATCTGCGCCACCACCACCGGGTCCTGCTCCTCACCGGCCAGCACCAGTGCCGGATCGCCCGGCATCAGTTGCTGCAGGCAGAACACCATGATGCTGACCAGCAGCAGCGTCGGGATCACCTGCGCGATACGCTTGCCCAGATGCCCCTTCATTGCCGCGGTTGCGCCCCCTGCCCGCTCATTTTGCCAGTTTCATCCCGGTCAGCCGGATCATGCCGTCCGGCACCGGCTGGAAGCCCGACAGTTTCTTGGTCATGCCGACGATGATGCTGGGGGAATAGAGATACATGATCGGCAGATCGGCCTCGTTCTGCGCCGCGATCTTGCCGTAGATCGTGCGCCGCGTCGCGACATCGGTGGCGGCGCGCGCCTGGTCGAGCCAGGCATCCACCTGCTTGTTGGAGTAATGCGCGTAGTTCAGCGGCGCGCCGGTATGCATGAAGCTGTACAGGTTGCCGTCAGGGTCGGAGCGGCCGGACCAGCCGATCAGGAACGCCTCGAAATCGCCGCGGTCGGCGGCGCCCAGCGAGGTGGCGAACTCGGTGCTGTCGATCTTGATATCGAACCCGGCCTCGGCGGCCATGGATTGCATCACCACCGCGAGTTGCTGCACATCGGGCGAGTTGGGGGTCATCAGATGCACCACCAGCGGCGTTTTGACATGCGCCTGGGCGAGCAGCGCCTTGGCTTTGGCGATGTCGCGGGCCGGCGGCTTCACGTCGGCGTCATAATACGGGCTGGCCGCCGGCACCGCCTGGGCGGTGATCGGGAACATGCCGTTATACACCACCTGGACCAGTGCCTGGCGGTCGATCGACAGTTCGAACGCCTTGCGCACCAGGGCATTCTGCCCCAGCGGCGTATTGGCGCGCGGGCCGGAGGCGAGGTTGAAGTTGACGCTGTTGTAGCCGAGCCCCGGCGAGATGGAAAGTTGCAGCTTCGGGTCGTGCTTCACCGTGTCCACGTCGCTTGGCACGATCTGCTCCGACAGGTCGATGGCGCCGGCGCGCAGATTGGCCACCCGCACCGATGGGTCGACGATCGGCTGGTAGATCACCCGGGCGAAATGTTCGTTGGCGGCGTTCCAGTAGTCAGGGTAGCGGTCGAGCACGATGCGATCCTGGCTGACCCGTTCGGTGAACTTGTATGGCCCGGCGCAGACCGGATGCAGCGCGAAATTCTTGCCCTCCTTTTCCGCCACTTTGGGTGCGACGATCATGCCGGCGCGGTCGGCCA
>DATJEA010000060.1:0-2355 GCA_035497095.1 Acetobacteraceae bacterium
GGGGCAAAAGCCGCACCGCTAGGGGTGCGGCTTTTGCCCCTTGGGGTGCAGACCCTCCTTGAATTCCTCGCCCTTGATTTCCTCGTTCAACGCCGCCCATTCCGCCTCCAGCGTGCCCTCGAACACGCCCCGCCCGGCCCGCGCGTACCAGTAGCGCGCATTGCCGAGGTCGCCTTCCTTGCGGTGCAGGTAGGCGTGCACCGCCGCCCCGGCGGCGTCGTCCTGGTCCTGGGCGCAGGCATGGGCGCGGGCCCAGTCGCCCTGCGCGTCCCACCACAGCGCCTGGGCGGCCAGCGAGAGGCCGTCGGGCGGGTTCATGCCAGCACCCGGCGCAGCTTGCGCACCGCGCTGTCCGGCGTGGTCAGCACCGGCTTGCCGGTGGCGGCCGCCACGGCCGGGGCGGCGCGGGCCAGGCTGAACTGCGCCAGCGCGATCACGTCGCACGCGCCGAGCCCGGCCGCGCCGGCGGCGGCGGCCCGGTCATGCGCCGCGCCGTCGCCGCGATCGAGTGCCGCCAGCGCCTCGGCGGCGAGGCACGGCAGCAGCCTCATCCGCGGCGCCGCGGCGGCGAATTCGGCCGGCATCGAGGCCAGCGTCGGCGCGAAGCTGGCCAGCAGCCCCACCCGCGCCGCCGGCCCGGCAAGATTCAGCGCCTCCTCGATCATCGCCTCGTTCGGCTTCAGCACCGGCAGCGGCGCCAGGGCGGCGGCGCAGGCCTCGATGCACGGCCCGAACGCCGAGCAGGTGAACAGGATGCCGTCCGCGCCGCTGCGCACCGCGTATTGCGCCAGCGTGAGAAACCGCCCGGTCATCGCCGCGCTGATCGCGCCGTCGCGCGCCAGATCGGCCGACAGGCTGTCATCGAGCAGATTGGCCAGCACCGCCTGCGGCCACAGCCGCGCGAAGGCGGCCTCGATCGGGGCGATGGAGTGCTTGAGGGCGTGGATCAACGCGATGCGCATGCGGCGGCCTTTCCGGGGGAGCACAGCTTAGCCGCGACCGGCCGGCGGTTGAACCCCGGCCGCCGGCGTGGCACAGCCCCCCCGCCTGCCATCACAGGGCCGGAAAGGATCACCGATGCTGCAATCGCTCTACCGCCGCGTGCTGGCGCTGGCCGCCAGCCGGCATGCGCCCTGGTGGCAGGCCGCCGTTTCGTTCGCCGAGGCGAGCTTCTTCCCGGTGCCGCCGGACGCGCTGCTGGTGCCGATGGCGCTGGCCAGGCCCGACCGCGCCTGGCGCCTGGCGCTGCTCTGCACGGTGGCCAGCGTCGCCGGCGGCGTGCTCGGCTATTACATCGGCTACGCGCTGTTCAACGAGCTGGCCCGGCCGCTGCTGAACGCCTACGGCTACGGCCCGGCCTTCGTGCGGTTCAAGCAGACCTTCGCCGAATGGGGCGTCTGGATCATCCTGCTGAAGGGCATCTCGCCGATCCCGTACAAGATCGTCACCATCGCCTCGGGCGCCGCCGAGTTCAATTTCGCGCTGTTCATGCTGGCCAGCCTGATCACCCGCGGCGGCCGGTTCTTCATGCTGGCGACCCTGCTGCATTTCTACGGCGACAGCGTGCGCGCCTTCATCGACCGCCAGTTGACCCTGGTGCTGGTGCTGCTGCTGGCCGGCATTGTGCTGGGCTTCGTGGTGCTGAAATATGTGTGAGGCCAACCCTCAGAACTTCACCGAAGCCGACACCGAGCCGAAATTGAACAGCCCCGCCTTCTGGCCGTTGAATTCCTCGGTCCGCCAGGTCTGCGTGTAGCTGAGCCGCACCCCGCGCCACAGCACCGCGACGCCGGCCACCAGTTCGGCCACCGCGCGCTTGTGCGTCACCGAGGGCGAGGCGCGGAATGCCTCGCCGTCCAGCAGCGCATCGCGCGCCACCAACTGCCCGTCGGCGCCGAGGAACACGTACCAGGCGAGCGGCCCCGGATCGTTGAACCCATCGCCGCCGGACAGCCCCGGCTGGATGCGCGCCGGGCCGTAATCCGCCCCCAGCCCCTGGCCCAGCCGCAGCACCAGCCCGGCCTGGGCATAGTCGCGCAGCGTGCCGACGCCGGCCAGCAGCGACGGCAGCGCGTCGGTCTGCAGCCCGCCCAACTGCGGCAGCGGAACCTTCCAGGTCCGCCCGGCAACAAACTGGATCTGCCCCTCGTCCGGCATCTGCTTGTCCCAGCCGCGATTGGGCGCCACATGGATGAACGAGTGCCAGCCATTCTGCACCTGCCGCCCCAGCGCCGCCGGCCCGATCACCCCGAGTTGCAGCGCCAGCATGTCCTTGTGGCCATACTCCGGCGCCCCGCTCTCCTGACTCAGCAGCAGCGTGGCGGCGAGATAGCCGGCCAGCGGGCGGTCATTCGG
>DATJEA010000061.1:0-2747 GCA_035497095.1 Acetobacteraceae bacterium
GAAGGACCGGTCCCTGAGATCGTCGGCTGGAGATGGCCAGCCAGCGGTGGTGCTGCAAGAGGCCCATGGTGCCGGGTCGCTGGTGATAGTCGGCCACCTGGCGGCGCGGCGGCGGGAGGTGGCGGCCGGCTTGCTGCGGGCGGTGTTGCTGGATGGCGTGTTGGCGGCGGGCGGGCGCGAGGCGCGGGTAACGCGGTTGCGGCTGCGCGGGCCGGCGGCGGAGGTGGAGGCGGTGGCGCGGGAATTGGCGCGCACCAGGCTGGCCAGGGTGCCGCGGCAGGTGCTGGCGGCGCTGCCCGGCGCGCCGCCGCGTCGGCTGGGGCCGGTCAGCGGCATTGATGCCGGGCAGACGGTGGGGGCGGCGTTCGCGCATGCGGTGGCGCAGTTGACCGACGTGATGCTGCATCATGCGGCGCTGGCTGGCCAAGACGACGGCGGCGAGGCGGTGCATCAGTTGCGGGTGGCGGTGCGGCGGCTGCGCTCGGTGTTCGGGCTGTTCCGCCGCGCGGTGGCCTGCGGCGCGGTGAGCGAGGCGGAGGCCGGGCTGCGCGCGCTGGCCGCGGTGCTGGGGCCGGCGCGGGACTGGGATGTGTTTCTGGCTGGCACCGGGGCGCAGGTGGCGGCGGCGTTTCCCGGCGAGCCGGCGATGCAGCGGCTGCTGGCGGCGGCCGGGCGGCGGCGCGCGGCGGCCTATGCGGCGCTGCGCGTGGCGCTGGAGGGGGCGGAATTCCGCGAACTCGGGGTGGCGCTGGCGTGCCTGGCGGCGGCGCGGCCGTGGCCGCAGGATGACGCGCTGGGCCTGGTGGAGTTCGCCGCCAAGGCGCTGCGGCGGCGGGCGCGCAAGCTGAAGGCGGTCGGCGATGACCTGGCCGCCGTGCCGCCGCCGGCGCTGCATCAACTCCGGCTGCACGCCAAGCGGCTGCGCTATGCCTGCGAGGTGTTCGCGCCGCTGTTCGCCGGCCGCCATGCCGGCCGCATGCTGCGGCGGCTGGTGGCGGTGCAGGAGGCGCTGGGGCATCTGAACGATGCCAGCGTGGCGGCGGCGCTGATGGCGGAACTGGGGCCGGCCGGACATGGCCGGGGCGGCGGGCTGGTGCGCGGCTACGTCGCCGGGCGGACGGCGGCCGGGCTGGAGGCGGCGCAAGCCGAGTGGACGCGGCTGCGGGCGGCGCGGCGGTTCTGGAGCTAATGCACTCGCGTGCGACTCGTGAGTGCGACTCGAAGAATCGAATCGATTCGCGAGTCGCCTGTTGCGGACTCGCGCGGCGCGCGGTAGAGCGGAGAGCCTGCAGCGAGAGCAAGGCATCCCGTTCTGGCTGACGGTTCCGGGCCGCGATCGGCGCCCCGGCCATGTGCGTCTCGGGGCACCACGCCCGGGGCGGAGAGATGTTTGACCCATTGGCGTTGAGGAGGTCCTGCTTGCCGCTGCATCGACCGCGCCGCATTTTCAGTGCTGATGCAAGAGGCTCCGGGCGCCGCAATGGCGGCATGCAGCGGACCGTGCTGGCCGGGCTGGTGGGCGCCGTGCTGGGCGCCGGCGTGGTGATGATGGCGATGCCGGCGGCGCTGTTCGGCCGGGTACCGGCGCTGACCGGCACGATCTCCGGCGAACCGGCCGATGTCGCGGTGATCGACGGCCAGACGCTCAGGATGCACGACGCGGTGATCCGGCTACTCGGCATCTCGGCGCCGCCGCGCGGGCTGCGCTGCGAGGAGGCCGCCCCCGGCTATGATTGCGGCGCCGCAGCGAGTGCGGCGCTGGCCGGGCTGGTGCGCGGCCATCCGGTGACCTGCCATCTGAACGGGCGGGATGCGCGCGGCTTCGCGCTGGGGCGCTGCGAGGCAATGGGTGTCGACATCAACCAGGCGCTGGTGCATTCCGGCTGGGCGCGGGCGCGGGCGGACGCCGCGGCCGGCGCCATGCCGCCGGCATTCGCCGAGGCCGAGCGGCAGGCGCGCACCGCCGAACGCGGGCTGTGGCACGGCGGCGCCGACCCGAGCTTCTGACCGGCCCCGCGCGGACCAGGCGGCGCGGCGCATCCGGTTGGCCCCGGTTGCGCTAACCGTCCGGCCGCCCTAGTTTTCCGCAATGCAGCGTACGCGGTGCGCGGCGGCTCCGCTCGCGCGCCGGCCGCGCCTCGACGTACCAGCCAACAGTACAGACCGGCGGCGCTGCGGCCCGCCAACCGAAGGAAAGACGCATGAGCGGCACACACACGGCGGACGGCACCAGCGTCACGATCAGCATCGACGGCAGCAACCGCAAGGCGACGGTGCCGCTGCAGGCCGGCAGCATCGGGCCGTCGGTATTCGACATCCGCAAGCTCTACGGCGAGCTCGGGGTGTTCACCTATGATCCCGGCTATGGCGGCACCGCGGCCTGCGAGAGCAAGATCACCTATATCGACGGCGATATCGGCGTGCTGCTGCATCGCGGCTACCCGATCGAGCAGCTGGCCGAGCACTCCTCGTTCCTGGAGGTGGCGCATCTGCTGCTGAACGGCGACCTGCCGAACGCCCGCGAGAAGGCCGAATTCGAAGCCGGGGTGCTGCGCCACACCATGGTGCACGAGCAGTTGCGCCGGTTCTTCGATGGCTTCCGCCGCGATGCCCACCCGATGGCGGTGATGTGCGCGGTGGTCGGCGCGATGAGCGCGTTCTACCACGACAGCATGGACATCAACGACCCCGAGCAGCGCCGCATCTCGGCGTTCCGGCTGATCGCCAAGGTGCCGACGATCGCGGCG
>DATJEA010000062.1:0-2146 GCA_035497095.1 Acetobacteraceae bacterium
ACGCTGAGGCGACGCGGTCGACCCAAAGGTGCTGACGCGTGGCCCAGACGCGACCTTGGTGAAGCGTGATATCACGGCCTGGCCGGGATCGGACACCCAGGTCGCCTCCAGCCCGGAGGTGTAATATTTGTCCGAGCCGAGCGGCAGCGTGGTGAACTTGTCGTTCTCCACCCGCACGCTCCAGATGCCGCCGCTGAACGGCCGCACCGAGGTATCCGCCTGCTGCGCCAGCGCCGGCAGCGCCAAGCCGGCAGACAGCAGCGCGCCAAGCAGGGAGGTTCGCCAAAGCCGCATCATTCGCACTCCGGTTGGGCGCACTCCGGTTGGGAGCGTCATGCCGACACCAGCACCGATACATATGGCGGGAGTGTGATTGCCGCCACAGCCGGTTAGACTGGCGGCGCAAATTGCTTCGGAGCCGAATAGTTATGACTCATAACATGCTGCCGCTCGATCCCGGTGCGAAGCGGGCAATACTGGACGCCTGCACCGCGCTGCGTTCGGAAAATACCGATTTCCTGGCCAGCCTGGTGCGCCATCGCAGCCTGCTGGGGCATGAGCAGTCGTGCCTTTTCGCCATGGAATCGGCGTTTTCCGACCTCGGATTGGCGCCTTTTCGCGTCGAAATCGATGTCAAAAAGCTGGCCGGCCACCCCGGATTCTCGCCGCCGCTGATCGACTATGCCGGCCGCGCCCCGGTGGCGGCACTCCATCGCCCGCGCCAGACCAAGGGCCGCAGCCTGCTGCTGCAAGGCCATGTCGACGTGGTGCCGGAGGGCGCCGAAGATTTGTGGACCACGCCGCCATACCAGCCCAGCATCCGCGACGGCCGCATGTACGGGCGCGGTGCCGCCGACATGAAGGCCGGTGTCTCGGCCTACGTGACGGCGCTCAAGGCATTGAAACTGGCCGGTTTGCAGCCGGCCGCCGAGGTCCAGGTGGCAGCCGTGGTGGAGGAGGAATGCACCGGCAACGGCGCGCTGGCGGTGATGCAGGCGCTGGGCAAACCGGATGCCTGCCTGATCCCGGAACCCGGCCCCGGCTATCCGGCGCTGTACACCGCCGAGGTCGGCGTGGTCTGGGCCTGGATCACCGTCACCGGCCGCCCGGTGCATGTCCGCGAGATGCACGCCGGCATCAACGCGATCGAGGCGGCCTATATTATATCCAGCAAATTCAAAGCCTACGAGGAGGAAATGAACGCCGGCGAGCGCCGCCACCCGGCCTTCGCGGCAGACAACCATCCGATCAACATCAATCTCGGCACCATCCAGGGCGGCGAGTGGAACAGTTCGGTGCCGACACGGGCCAGGATCGGCCTGCGGGTCGGCGTGATGCCGGGCTATTCCTGCCGCGACGTGGCCCGCGATATCGAGCGCCTGGTCGCCGAGGCGGGCGCCGATCCGCGCCTGGCCAGTGCCAAAATAAAGTTGGAATTCAAGGGCTTCATGGCCGATGGCTGCGTCTTCCCGGCCGACCAGCCGATCTCCCTGGCGGTCGCCGCCTGCCACGCCGAGGTGTTCGGCGACGCGCTGCGGCACTACAACGCCGCCGGCCTGACCGACGCGCGGCACTACGTGCTCTACCAGGGTACCCAGGCCACCTGCTACGGCCCTGATTCGGAAAACATCCACGGCATCGACGAGAGCGTCGGCCTGGACTCGCTGTACGGCGTCACCCAGGCCCTGGCGCTGACCATCGCCGGCTGGTGCGGTGTGGAAAAGGTAGAATAGTGTTATACAACAGACAGATACAAGGTCACTCTCAGCTTCGAGATCAACCCACGTTGGCGCTTTCAGCCACCTCGGCGCGCGGGGTGGTGAAATCGGTGGTGAGGTCGGCCTCGGTGAGCCGGCGCCAGCTGCCGGCGAGCAGGATTTCGCTGGGCCGGAAGCGCGATTTATACGACATCTTGCGGCTCTCCGGCACCCAGTAGCCGAGATAGACATAGGGCAGGCCGAGGCCGCGGGCGCGCTCGATCAGCCATAATATCGCGTAGGTGCCGAGCGATTGGCGCGCCAGTTCGGGCAGGAAGTAGCTGTAAACGGCCGATAATCCGTCGCCGAGCCGGTCGGTGAGGCAGGCGCCGACCAGCTGGTCGGCGGCGTCGCGGAATTCGATCAGCGAGGTGTCGATCGGGGTGTCC
>DATJEA010000063.1:0-2259 GCA_035497095.1 Acetobacteraceae bacterium
CCGCCGCACCCGCTCGGCGATATCCGCAGCACTCTCCCGCCCCCGCGCCGCCAGCCGCGCCGCCAGCACCTCGGGGGAAGCGGTGATCTCCAGCACACGCAGCGCAAACCGCGCCGCCGCATCCTCCAGCACCGAGCGCGAGGTGTTGGCCACCACCACGCGGCCGGCGGCCAGATCGTCGGCGATATCGGCCGGAATCCCGTAGCCCAGCCCATGCGCCCGCCACCACAGCGCATAACCCGCCGCCGCCGCCCGCGCCGCAAACTCCGCCTCGCTCACCGCCCGATGCGCCTCGCCGCCAGCATCCGCCGGCCGGGTGATCTCGCGCTGCACGAAGCGAAACCGCCCATCCCCGGCCAGTTCCGCCCGCGCCGCGTCCATCAGCGTGTCCTTGCCGGCGCCCGACGGCCCCACCACCAGTATCAGCATCGCGGCGCCTCCTTTGCGTGGCGGTCAGTACACCCTAGATTACCCCCAGCAGGCAGGGGAAGCGCAGCCATGTTCACCACGAGGCCGGAAATCGCCGGAACCTTCGGCGTCGTCGCCACCACCCACTGGATCGCCAGTTCGGTCGGCATGTCGGTGCTGGAGCGCGGCGGCAACGCGTTTGATGCCGCGGTTGCCGCCGCCTTCGTGCTCAATGTCGCCGAGCCGCATCTGAACGGGCCGGGCGGCGACGTGCCGATCATCATCCACGACGCGACACACGATAAACAGCACGTGATCTGCGGCCAGGGCGGCGCCCCGGATGCCGCGACGCCGGAGAAATTCGCCGAACTGGGGCTGGACATGGTGCCCGGCACCGGCCTGCTGCCCGCCGTGGTGCCCGGCGCGTTCTATGCCTGGGCGCTGATGCTGCGCGACTGGGGCACCATGGAACTGCACGACGTGCTGGCCTACGCCATCGGCTATGCCCGTAACGGCATCCACCTGGTGCCGCGCGTCCCGGCCGCGATCGAGCAGGTCCGCCCGATGTTCGAGCAGGAGTGGAAAACCTCCGCCGCCGTGTTCCTCCCCGGCGGCCAGGTGCCGCAGCCCGGCAAACTGTTCAAGCGCCCGGCGATGGCCGACACCTGGGAGCGGCTGACCCGCGAGGCGGTCGGCAACAACCGCGAGGCGCGTATCGACGCCGCCCGCAACGCCTGGTATCGCGGCTTCGTCGCGGACGCCATCGACCAGTTCTACGCGCATGAGGACATCCTCGATTCCAGCGGCCGGCGCCATCGCGGCCTGCTCACCGGCGAGGACATGGCGCGCTGGGCTGCCAGCGTCGAAGACCCGCTCGGCTACGAGTATCACGGCCACACCGTGCTGAAGACCGGGCCGTGGGGGCAGGGGCCGGCGATGCTGCAGCAACTGGCGCTGCTGAAGGGCTTCGACCTCGCCGCGATGGACCCGATCGGCGCCGATTTCGTGCATGTCGTGGCCGAGGCCGCCAAGCTCGCCTTCGCCGACCGCGAGGCCTATTACGGCGACCCGGAATTCGTCGAGGTGCCGATCGCGCACCTGCTGTCCGACGCCTACAACGCCGAACGCCGCAAGCTGATCACCGAAAAGGCCAGCCTGGAGCTGCGTCCCGGCACGGTGCCCGGCTTCACCCCCGAGGTCGACCGCGACGCCGCCGGCCGCGCCGAATTGCTGACCCGTGCCACCGGCGTCGGCGAGCCGACGGTGGCCCGGCTCGGCGCGGTGGGGGCGGATACCTGCCATATCGATGTGATCGACCGCTGGGGCAACATGGTCAGCGCCACCCCGTCGGGCGGCTGGCTGCAATCGAGTCCGGTGATCCCCAAGCTCGGCTTCCCGCTCAGCACCCGCGGCCAGATGTTCTGGACCCGCAAGGGCCACCCGAACAGCATCGCGCCCCGCAAGCGGCCGCGCACCACGCTGTCGCCCAGCATGGTGCTGCGTGATGGCAAGGCCTGGATGAGCTTCGGCACCCCCGGCGGCGACCAGCAGGACCAGTGGCAGCCGATCATGCTGCTGCGCATGATCCATCACGCCATGGGCATCCAGCAGGCGATTGACGCGCCCAGCTTCCACAGCGAGCATTTCCCCAACAGCTTCTGGCCGCGCATCGCCAAGCCCGGCCGGCTGGTGATCGAGGGCCGCTTCCCGCCGGCGGTGCTGGAGGCGCTGAAGGCCCGCGGCCATCTGGCCGAGGCCGGCGAGGACTGGAGCGAGGGCAGGCTCACCGGCGCCAGGCTGGAGGATGACGGCCAGATGTTCACCGGCGCCAACCCACGCGGCATGCAGGGC
>DATJEA010000064.1:0-2408 GCA_035497095.1 Acetobacteraceae bacterium
CGCGCGCATTGGGCCCGGCGCCGGTCGGGTTGGCCAGCTTGGTCGCCAGCACCCACCAGGCGCGCTCCGGCCCGATGGCGCGGCCGACCACCTCTTCGGAGCGGCCGTTATTATAGGCGTCCGCGGTGTCGATGAAGTTCACCCCCTGGGCCTGGGCGCGGGCGGTGATGCGCTGGGCGGTCGGCTCGTCGGTGGGGCCGCCGAACATCATCGCGCCGAGGCAGAGCGACGAGACCTTGAGGCCGCTGCGGCCGAGATTGCGGTATTCCATGGCGGCATTGCTCCTGAACGATTGCCGCTTTCCCGGCGGGCGCGGCGGGCGTCTGATAGCACAATGGAACCCGATACCGCTGCCGTTCGTCCAGCCATGCCGCCGCCGTCGCTGGCGCAGATCGCCTGGGTGTTCATGCTGATCGGCATGCAGAGCTTCGGCGGCGGGCTGTCGGCGTGGATGCGGCTCGAGGCGGTGCAGCGGCGGCAGTGGATGAGCGAGCAGCAATTCGCCAGCGGCCTGGCGCTGTGCCAGATCGCGCCGGGGCCGAATTCGGTGAATCTGTCGGTCTTCATCGGCACCACGCTGCGCGGGCGGGCGGGGGCGCTGGCGGCGCTGCTCGGCATGCTGCTGGTGCCGGTGGTGGTCGTGCTGGCGATGGGCGGGCTGTTCGCGCGGGTGCAGGGGGTGGCGGCGGTGAACTCGGCGATGCTCGGGGTGGGGGCAGGCGCGATCGGCATGAACCTGGCGATGGGCGTGCGGATGACGAAGGCCAGCATCGGCGGCCGCGTCTCGGCGGCGGTGGCGCTGGTGGTGGCGGTGAGCATCGGGCTGGTCGGGCTGCCCTTGCTGCCGGTGCTGCTGGTGATGCTGCCGCTGAGCCTGCTGCTGGCCGGATACTGGAAATGATCGCGGTGCTGCTGAAGCTGGCCGGGCTGTTCGCCACGCTGTCGCTGCTGGCGTTCGGCAGCGCCAATTCGGTGATCCCCGACATGCAGCGCGCCGCGGTCGAAACCTATCACTGGATGACCGAGCGGGAGTTCCTGCAACTCTTCGCGATCTCCCGCGTGGCGCCGGGGCCGGGCTCGCTGGTGGTCACCCTGGTGGGGCAGAAGGTGGCCGGGCTGGCCGGCGCGGCGGTGGCGACGCTGGCGATGTTCGGGCCGTCCTGCCTGCTGGTGCATCTGGCCGCCGGGTTGTGGCACCGCACCCGCAATGCATCGTGGCGGGCGCGGGTGGAGCGCGGGCTGGGGCCGGTGGCGGTGGGGCTGATCTTCGCCAGCGGCCTGGCGCTGATGCGCGGCACCGAACACGGCGCGGCGGCCCTGGGGCTCACCCTGGCGGCGACGGCGGTGCTGGCCTGGAGCGACTCGCCGCCGCTGCTGGTGCTGGCTGCCGCCGGGCTGGCCGGCTGGGGGCTGGGGCTGTGACAATTGTCGTTGCGGTTCGGTCCCCCCACCGCGTTCCTAGTGAGCGATATCTACACCCATTCGGGCACATATTCGTTCCAGGTGGGTGACATCACCTACACCTTCGATAGCTGCACCGGCGGCGGCTGCACCAGTGCGAACGAGGTGCTGGGGGTGCCGGCTTGCGCGTCCACCGGACCGGGCGGCGGGATTATTATCGGATCCGTCAGCGGCCTGACCAATGACGTGTTGGTTGCGCCAGGAGCCGGGAACGCGACCGATACCACCCTGGCCGCCTGGACCGCGAAGACGACGGGGAACAGGCTCATCGGCGCAACCGGAAGTGCGGTCAATGGTTTGGCGACGACCGGGGATGGCTCGGCGTCCGGCGGCACGATGTTGACGGGGTACAACTCTGGCACAGGCGACCTCGACCCGCTGCCGGGGTGAACATGTCGGCCTCGGGCGGTCCGGACTCGCAGCCGTTCCCGTCCGCGCAGAGCACCGTTCTCGGGACGACGGATATTTCCGCGTCGGGCAGCGGCTATGTCACCCATGCGACGGTTTTCCTGTCCGAGGTGCCGGAACCGGCCTCGATGGCGCTCCTGCTGTCGGCGCTCGGCGCGTTCGGCTACCTGCGCCGCCGCCGGCCTGGCGCCGCCTGACGCGGGCAGGCGTCCGCTCTCCCCGGCTGCGGCAGGGATTTTTTCAGCGTGATCCGCCCTCCGGCGATTTTGCGTTCGGCTCGGGCCATGATTTCCGGAGTTGAAGCGAAATGTCGACCTCGACCTTTAGCGACCAATCATTCGCCGGGCTCAGTTTCAACAACATCACCATCACCGAATACACGACCGGTCAGGTCAACTCGCTGCTGGGATCGCCGGGTTTGGGCTATACGGCAGGCAATGTGCCGGCCAGCTTGCCGCCGCCGCTGCCCAATCGGTATCAGGGGCTGGCATGGGCCGGCTTCACGGCTGATGCATTGGCGCCCGGCTCAACGCTGTCGC
>DATJEA010000065.1:0-14604 GCA_035497095.1 Acetobacteraceae bacterium
GTTTTTTTGCTTCTTTTTGTTCACAAAAAGAAGGCCTTGCTAATCCTTCGGCAACACCTCCGCCAATGCCGGCGTCAGCTTGAGCCCAGGCGGAATGCTGGTCCGCGTCGGCACCGGGATTACCCAGGGCCGCGCCCCGCGATTCTCCCGGTCGGACAGCACCCGCACGCCCTCCGGCCCCAGCCACACCGCCTGCGCCCCGCTGCGATAGGCGGTAAACCGATCGATCACCGGCCCCGCGCAATGCAGTTGCACCGGTTCCGCCGAGACCACCAGCGCCGCATCGCAGGCCGAGGCATCCGCCGCCCCCCGCACCAGCACCACCTCCGGATGCCGCCACAGCACGCAGGACGCACCGTCGCAGCCCGGTAGCGCCACTGCCGCCGTGACCGCCCAAAGCTGCAACCAGGCCTGCTCGGTGAAATCCGACGCCCGCGCCCCGCGCTGCAGGAACACCCCATGATCGGTGCGCACCCCGATCAGGCTGGCAGTATCCGAGACCAGCAGATCCGGCGGCCGAGCCAGCGCCGGCGAGATCAACCCCAGCGCGATCAGCGCCACCCCGCCCAGCCGCAGCCGCGAGCGCCACAGCGCCAGCCAGACCATCCCCAGGCTCAGCACCCCAAGCCCCCAGGCCGGCATATGCGGCACCGCCAGCACCGCCGCCGGCCACGCCGCGACGCCGTGCGCCACCCACAGCACCGCCTCGATCCCCCAGCCCATCGGCACCAGCGCCAGCGCCTCCAGATGCAGCGGCATCAGCGCCAGCGCCAGCATACCGGCCGGCATCACCCAGAACGCGGTCAGCGGCACCGCGACCAGGTTGGCCAGGATGAAATAGACCTGGATATGGCCGAAATGATACGCCCCGAACGGCGCCGAGGCAGTGCCAGCCAGGGCGCTGGTCACCACCAGCGCCACCACATGCGCCAACACCCGCCGCCGCCGCGAGCCATCGCCGTACACCCGCAACAGCCACGGCCGCAGCGCATCATAGCCTGCGATCAGAGCCAGTACGGCGGCGAAGCTCATCTGAAAACTCACCCCCATCACCGCCTCCGGCAGCACCGCCAACACCACCACCATCGCCAGCCCCAGCCCACGCAGGCTCAGCGCCCGACGGCCCACCAGTACCCCCAGCGTCACCACGCAAGCCATTGCAAAGCTGCGCAAAATCGGCACATGCCCACCGGTCAGCAGCATATAGCCGCCTCCCGCCGCCAGCGCCGCCAGCGCCGCGATCTGCTTGGTCGGCCAGTGCAACGCGGCATATTCCCAGCGCACCAGCAGGAACCGGGTGAGACCGAAAAACAGCCCCATCACGATGCCGATATGCAGCCCGGAGATCGCCAGCAGATGCGCCAACCCGGCATCGCGAAACGCCACCCGGTCGGCCTCCGGGATGCCGTGCGCGGCGCCGGCCAGCAGCGTGGTGGCGATCGCGGCCTCGGTGCCGCCGCCGAGCGCACGCTCGATGCGCGCCGCAATCGCCTCCCGCGCCCGTTGCATCCAACTCCCGATTCCGCGCGGAACCCCCTCGGAAATCCGTTCAAAAGGGTTCAAAGCGTAGCCAAAACCGCCGATTCCGACGTAAAAAACGTCCCGCTGCAGGTCCCAGCCACCCGGGTAGGCGGGCGGCGGCGGCGGCATCAGCATCGCCCGCACGCGCACATGGTCGCCGGTCGCGACGATCTGCCGATCGCCCTTGTGCAGCCGAATGCGCAGGCTGCGCGGCAGCGCCGGCCCGCCGTTCAGGCTCGGCTGCTCCAGCAGCACCCGGCGCCCCTCGGCCAGCACGTCCACCGCCGCCACGGTGCCGGTGACGATGGTGGCGCGGGATGGCAATTCCAGCAGCGCCGGCGCCCGCCACGTCGCAGCCTGCGCCAAGGTCAGCCCGAGTGCCAGCGCGGCGGCGCCTGCGCAGAAGGCGCGCGGCAGCAGGCGGGCGCGCAACAGCCAGCACAGCCCCAGCGCCGCCAGCAGCACGGCGCCGCCGCTCCACCACGGCGGCTCCCGGCGCAGGCTGAAATACAGCACCGCCCCGGCCGCCAGACCGACCGGCAGCCACAGCGCGAAGCGGCCACGCTCGGCGGCGAGCCAGGCACGCCATGCTTCGGCGAGGCGAGACGGCTGCATACAAACACGATACCCAGTCGCGGCGCGCCATGCCATCGCGCAAGCCGGCGCCGCCGATGGATCAGTCCTGCCGTTTGTGCCCTTGAACCGCGCTGCGATGCCGGCCACAACCAGCCATCATGACCCTCCGCACCCGCTTCGCCCCGTCGCCCACCGGCCTGCTGCATATCGGCGGCGCCCGCACCGCGCTGTTCAACTACCTGTTCAGCAAGCATCACGGCGGCGAGTTCCTGCTGCGCATCGAGGATACCGACCGCGCCCGCTCCACCGAGGCCAACACGCAGGCGATCCTCGATGCGCTGGCGTGGCTCGGCATCGCGCATGACGGCGAGGCGGTGTTCCAGTCCACCCGCGTCGCCCGCCATGCCGAAGTGGCGCACCAGATGCTCGCCGCCGGCGCCGCCTATCGCTGCTGGCTGACGCCGGACGAACTGAAGGCGATGCGCGAGGCCACCGGCCGCATCACCTCGCCCTGGCGCGACCGCGACCCGGCCGAAGCACCTTCAGGCGTCGCCCCGGCGATCCGCTTGCGCGCGCCGCGCGAGGGCGAGACGGTGGTCGATGACCTGGTGCAAGGCCCGGTTCGCGTCGCCAACGCCGAGTTGGACGACATGATCATCCTGCGCGGCGACGGCACGCCGACCTACCAGCATGCCGTGGTGGTGGACGACCACGACATGGGCATCACCCATGTGATCCGCGGCGACGACCACCTGACCAACGCCTTCCGCCAGTGCCAGATCTACGACGCGATGGGCTGGCAGCGGCCGGCCTTCGCGCATATCCCGCTGATCCACGGTGCCGACGGCGCCAAGCTCTCCAAGCGGCACGGCGCGGTCAGCGTGCTGGAATTCCGCAACCAGGGCTATCTGCCCGAGGCACTGTGCAACTACCTGCTGCGGCTCGGCTGGGGCCACGGCGACGCTGAAATCCTCTCCCGCGAGCAAGCCATCGCGCTGTTCGACCTCGACGGCGTCGGCCGCGCGCCCAGCCGCATGGACTACGCCAAGCTGACCCAGGTGAACGGCGTCTGGCTACGTCAAGCCGAAGACTCCGCGCTGCTGCCGCTGGTGCTCGATGTGCTGGCCCAACGCCCGGGCCTGGCGCTCGGCACCGATGCCATGCATCGCATCCGCACCCTGCTGCCGGCCTTCAAGGAGCGCGCCAAGACCGTGGTGGAACTGGCTGACATGGCGATGTTCCTCGCCCGCCCGCTGCCGCTGCCGATGGAGCCGAAAGCAGCCAGCCTGCTGACCGCCGAGAACCGGCTGATGCTGCGCGAGTTGGCCCCCGCGCTCGCCGCCACCGACTTCTCACTCGCCGCACTGGATGCCGCCCTGCGCGCCTACGCCGAGTCCTCCGGCCGCAAGCTGGGCCAGGTGGCGCAGCCGCTGCGCGCGGCGCTGACCGGCAGTACGACGTCGCCGCCGATTGATGCGACGCTGGCGGCGTTGGGACGGCATGAGGTGTTGGCGCGAATCAGCGAAGTAAGCAAGTAAGCACTTCTTTTTTGGAAAAAGAGAAGCAAAAAAACTTGTTCCCTGGAGTCTGGCCTAACCGGCGGGACTCCAAGGAGTAAAAAGTTTTTTTGCTTCTTTTTGTTCACAAAAAGAGGACCTTCCTTCCCTCTCTGGCCCTCCTCCCGCCATGCGGCTAAGTTGCGCCGCCACTGAGCCAGGACATGCCGCCGTGCCGAGTCCCAGACCACATCTGCTCCAGATCGAGGGCATGCATCCGCCGCAGATCGAGGCCATGCTCGATCTGGCCGAGAGTTACGTGCTGCTCAACCGCTCCGGCAAGACGCAGCGCGACCTGCTGCGCGGGCGGACCATGATCAGTCTTTTCTTTGAGGATTCAACGCGAACGCGCACGAGTTTCGAGCTGGCGGGCAAGCGGCTGGGCGCCGATGTGATCAATATGTCGGTGGCGCAGTCCTCGGTGAACAAGGGCGAGACACTGCTGGATACCGCAGCGACGCTGAACGCCATGCAATGCGACCTGCTGGTGGTGCGGCACGGCCAGTCGGGTGCGCCGAACCTGCTGGCGCAGAAGGTGGATGCCGCGGTGATCAACGCCGGCGACGGCACCCACGAGCACCCGACCCAGGCGCTGCTCGACGCGCTGACCATCCGCCGCCGGCGTGGCCGCATCGACGGGCTGACGGTGGCGATCTGCGGCGACATTTTGCACAGCCGGGTGGCCCGCTCCAACATCCATTTGCTGGGCACCATGGGCGCCAGGGTCCGGGTGATCGGCCCGCCGACACTGATCCCGGCGGATATCGCGCGGCTGGGTGTTGAGGTGTTCCACGACATGCAGGCCGGGCTGAAAGGCGTTGATATCGTGATGATGCTGCGGCTGCAGAAGGAGCGCATGCATGGCGGCCTGGTGCCCAGCGCGCGGGAGTTCTTCCGCTTCTGGGGGCTGGACGCCGAGAAACTGGCCTACGCCCATCCGCAGGCGCTGGTGATGCATCCCGGCCCGATGAACCGCGGCGTGGAGATCGACAGCGCGGTGGCCGACGACCCGGTGCGCAGCCTGATCAAGGAACAGGTGGAGATGGGGGTGGCGGTGCGCATGGCGGTGCTCGACATCCTGTCCCGCCAGGGCCGGCGCAATGACTGATTTACTTATAACCGGCGCAAGGCTGATCGACCCGGCCAACGGCCTGGACCAGGTCGCCGACCTGCTGGTGTGCCGTGGCCGCATCGCCGATTTCGGCACCGGGCTCGGGCGGCCGGACGGGGTGGAGGTGATCGACGGCGCCGGCTGCGTGCTGTGCCCCGGCCTGGTCGACATGCGCGCCGAACTCGGCGAGCCCGGCCGGGAATACCGCGAAACCATCGCCTCGGCGGCGCAGGCGGCGGCGGCGGGCGGCATCACCACGCTGGCGGCGCTGCCCGACACCATGCCGGCGATCGACGACCCGGCCCTGGTGCGCCTGCTGCGGGCGCGCGGCGAGGAGACCGGCAGCCTGACCATCCTGCCCTATGGCGCGGTGACGCGCGGCTGCCGTGGCGAGGAGATGGCCGAGCTTGGCTTGCTGCGCGAGGCCGGCGCGGTGGCGTTCACCGATGGCGGGCGGGCGATCGGCCCGGCGCGGCTGATGGCGCTGGCGCTCAGCTACGCGCGCGGCTTCGGGGCGCGGATCATCCAGCACCCGCAGGAGCCTTCGTTGAGCGAGGGCGGCGCCGCGACCCAGGGCGAGTTGGCCACCAGGCTCGGGCTGCCGTCGATCCCGGCGGCGGCCGAGGCGATCATGGTCGGGCGCGACATCAGGCTGGCCGAGATGACCGGCGGCGCGGTGCATTTCGCCCATGTCTCCACCGCCGAGGCGCTGGCCCGCATCCGTGGCGCCAGGCAGGCCGGGCTGGCGGTGACCTGCGATACCGCGCCGCCATATTTCGACCTCAACGAGACCGCGATCGGCGATTTTCGCACCTACGCCAAGCTGTCGCCGCCGCTGCGCACCGAGGCCGACCGGCAGGCGGTGGTCGCCGCCCTGGCCGACGGCACGATCGACGCCATCGCCTCGGACCACCAGCCGCGCGACGCCGACGACAAGCGGCTGCCGTTCGCCCAGGCGGCGGCCGGCGGCACCGGGCTGGCGACCTTGCTGGGGGTGAGCCTGGCGCAGGTACATGGCGGCCATCTGTCGCTGCCCCAGATGATCGCGCTGCTGACCAGCGGCCCGGCGGCGCTGCTGGGCGGCGGCGCCGGCACGCTGGCCAAGGGGGCGGCGGCCGATCTGTGCCTGTTCCACCCGGAGCGCGCCTGGCAGGTGGAGGCCGGCGCGCTGCCCGGCAAGGCGCAGAACACGCCGTTCGACGGACGGGCGCTGGAGGGCCAGGTGCTCGGCACCTGGAAGGCCGGCCGGCGGGTGTTCGGCGGATGATCGCCGGCTGGCCCCTGGTCGTGCTGCTGGCGATCGCCGGCTACCTGCTGGGCTCGATCCCGTTCGGCCTGCTGCTGACCCGCGCCGCCGGGCTCGGCGATATCCGCAAGATCGGCAGCCACAGCATCGGCGCCACCAACGTGCTGCGCACCGGGCACAAGGCGCTGGCGGCGGCGACGGTGCTGCTGGACGCCGGCAAGGGCGCGCTGGCGGTGCTGATCGCGCTGTGGGCCGGCGACGAGATCGGCGTGGCGGTGGCCGGGTTCGCCGCGGTGATCGGGCACCTGTTCCCGGTCTGGCTGCGGTTTCGCGGCGGCAAAGGGGTGGCGACCGGGTTCGGCGTGCTGCTCGCCGCAGCCCCGCTGGTGGCGCTGCTGGCCGGGCTGGCCTGGCTCGCCACCGCATTGGTGGTGCGGATCTCCTCGGTCGCCGCGCTGGTGGCCTGCGTGCTGGCGCCGGTCCTGGTGGCGGCGCTGGACTACAGCTCGCCACGCATGGCGATGGCGTTCGCGATCGCCGCCTTCGTGTGGCAGCGGCATAGCGCGAATATCGCGCGGCTGCTGGCCGGGAAGGAGCCCAGGATAGGGAAGTAAGGTCTTCTTTTTGTGGACAAAAAGAAGAAAAAAACTTTTCATTCGTTTTGGAGACAGCAGTCTCTCCACCCCGCCAGGGTTGCAAGGCGAATAGGTTTTTTTGGTTCTTTTTTTGCAAAAAAAGAACACCTTCCTTGCCTGCCCTTGCCTTTCCGCGCCGCACCGCGAACACTGGATCGTTGCCAACAGGCAGAGGACTCCGATGAGCGCCGAGGCGCATGACAGGCTGCGACTGGCGCGCACCGAGGGTGTCGGACCGGTGGCGTATCGCAAGCTGCTGGCCCGCTATGGCACCGCCAGCGAGGCGCTGAGGGCGCTGCCGGGGCTGGCGGCGGCGGCCGGCAGGCGGGCGCCACCGCGCGTGCCAGGGGTGGCGGAGGCGGCGCGTGAGGTGGCGTTCGTCGCCGGCCTGGGCGGGCGGCTGCTGTTTCTTGGCGATCCAGGCTACCCGGCGCTGCTGGCGGAACTGGCGGATGCGCCCTCGGTGCTGGCGGTGCTTGGCGATCCGGCCTGCCTCGCCGCGCCCTGCGTCGCCATGGTCGGCAGCCGCAACGCCTCGGCCAACGGCCAGCGTCTGGCCACCGCGATCGCCGAGGAACTGGCTTCGGCCGGCTATCCGGTGGTCTCCGGCCTGGCGCGCGGCATCGACACCGCGGCACATGAAGGCGCGTTACTTGGCGGCATCAGCATCGCCTGCATCGCTGGCGGCATCGACGTGCCGTATCCGCTTGAAAATGCGGCATTGCAGGCGCAGATCGCCGGCGCCGGCGCGGTGCTGGCCGAGGCGCCGCCGGGCACCGCACCGCAGGCCAGGCATTTTCCCCGCCGCAACCGCATCATCGCCGGCCTGTCGCTGGCAACCGTTGTGGTGGAAGCCGCGCCCCGCTCCGGCAGCCTGATCACTGCCCGGCTGGCCGGCGAGGCCGGGCGGGAGGTGTTCGCGGTGCCGGGTTCGCCGCTCGACCCCAGGGCGCGTGGCGCCAACGGGCTGCTGCGCGACGGCGCGCATCTGGCGGAATCCGCGCAGGACGTGATCGATGTGCTGAGCGCACCGCTGCACCGCGCCCGGCGCCTGCTGCTCGCCGAACCGCCGCCGCCCGCCTTGGCGGAGCCGCCGCTGGTCGGCGAAATGCGCGCCAGGGTGACCGCATCGGTTGCCCGATTGCTCGGCCCGTCGCCCACGGCGGTTGACGATCTGATCCGGCGCTGCCAGTTCTCTGCCGCCGCGGTGCACTCGGTTCTGCTGGACCTGGAGCTTGCGGAACGTATAGAGACGCTGCCGGGCAACCGGGTGGCGCTGCTGGCCGGACCAGCCTGAACCCTGCACGGCCACCTGGACCTGAGCCGACCCGCGTCCGCCCCGGATGCTGGCGGACCGCATCGAACTGGACATCATGTCGGACGTCGTCGTCGTCGAATCCCCCGCCAAGGCCAAGACCATCAACAAGTATCTGGGCAGCGGGTTCATCGTGCTGGCCAGCTTCGGGCATGTCCGCGACCTGCCGCCGAAGGATGGCAGCGTACGGCCGGACGAGGATTTCGCCATGGACTGGGCCGCCGATGAGCGCGGCAACCGGCAGATCGCGGCGATCGCCAAGGCGCTGAAGGGTGCCAAGACGCTGTATCTGGCCACCGACCCGGACCGCGAGGGCGAGGCGATCAGCTGGCATGTGCGGGCCATGCTGGACGAGAAGAAGCTGCTGAAGGGGATGGACGTCCGCCGGGTGACGTTCAACGAGATCACCCGCAACGCGGTGCGCTATGCGATGGAGCATCCGCGGGCGCTGGATGAGCCGCTGATCAACGCCTACCTGGCGCGCCGGGCGCTCGACTATCTGGTCGGCTTCACGCTCAGCCCGGTGCTGTGGCGCAAGCTGCCGGGCAGCCGCAGCGCCGGGCGGGTGCAGTCCGTGGCGCTCAGGCTGATCTGCGAGCGCGAGGCCGAGATCGAGGTGTTCCGGCCGCGCGAATACTGGTCGGTGGAGGCGAGCTTCCTGACCCCCGCCGGGGCACCGTTCACCGCCCGGCTGACGCATCTGGACGGGCATAAGCTCGACCAGTTCGATATCAACTCCGCCGAGAAGGCCGCCGCCGCCCGCGCCGCCGTCGAGGCCGGGCAGTTCTCGGTGGCGACCGTCGAGCGCAAGCGGGTCAAGCGCCACCCGGCGCCGCCGTTCACCACCTCCACCTTGCAGCAGGAGGCCAGCCGCAAGCTGGGCTTCGGCGCGCAGCAGACCATGCGGCTGGCGCAGGGGCTGTATGAGGGCGTCGAGATCGGCGGCGAGACCACCGGGCTGATCACCTATATGCGCACCGACGGCGTGACCATGGCGCGCGAGGCGATCGACGCCATCCGGGGCCATGTGAAGAGCGAATATGGCGACCGCTACCTGCCCGGCGTGCCGCGCGTCTACACCGCCCGCGCCAAGAACGCCCAGGAGGCGCATGAGGCGATCCGGCCCACCGACGTCTCCCGCACGCCGGCCAGCGTCGCGCATCACCTGAACGCGGAGCAGCGCCGGCTGTATGAGCTGGTGTGGAAGCGCGCGGTCGCCTCGCAGATGCAGTCCGCCGAGTTCGACCAGGTGGCGGTGGATATCACCGAGCCGGGCAAACCGAAGGCGCCGGTGTTGCGGGCCAACGGCTCGATCCTGGCGTTCGACGGCTTCCTCAAGCTGTATCGCGAGGACCGCGACGACGCCACCGAAGGCGCCGACGACGACAACCGGATGCTGCCGCCGATGCGCGAGCAGGACCCGCTGAAGGCGGCTGGCAGCGACGCCTGGGTACAGACAGAGCAGCATTTCACCCAGCCGCCGCCGCGCTATTCCGAGGCCAGCCTGGTCAAGAAGATGGAGGAACTCGGCATCGGCCGCCCCTCCACCTACGCCTCGATCCTGAGCGTGCTGCAGGACCGGCAATACGTGAAGCTGGACAAGAAGCGCTTCGTGCCGGAGGACCGCGGCCGGCTGGTCACCGCCTTCCTGACCAGTTTCTTCGAGCGCTATGTCGACCCCGGCTTCACCGCCGGGCTGGAGGAGCAGCTCGACGATATCTCCGGCGGGCGGGCCGACTGGCGGGCGGTGATGCGCGCGTTCTGGACCGAATTCTCCAAGGCGATCGACCAGACCAAGGACCTCAAGATCAGCGACGTGATCGACGCGCTGGACCGCGATCTCGGCGCGCATTTCTTCCCCGCCCGCGAGGACGGCGCCGACCCGCGGCTGTGCCCGTCCTGCGCCAAGGGCCGGCTGGGGCTGAAGCTCGGCCGCCACGGCAGCTTCATCGGCTGCTCCAACTACCCCGGCTGCCAGTTCACCCGCCCGCTCGCGGTGGATAACGGCGATGGCAACGGCGAGACCCTGGCCGAGGGGCTGCGCGTGCTCGGCCATCATCCGGACACCGGCGAGGAGATCAGCGTCCGGCGCGGCCCGTACGGCCTCTACGCGCAGCAGGGCGAGCAGATCAAGGACAGCAAGACCCGCCCGCGCCGCACCAGCCTGCCGCGCGGCATGGATGGTTCGACGATCACGCTGGAACAGGCGCTGGCGCTGCTGTCGCTACCCCGGCTGGTCGGGCTGCATCCCGAGAGCCAGGAGCCGATCGAGGCCGGGCTCGGCCGGTTCGGGCCGTTCGTCAAGATGGGCGGCATCTTCGCCTCGCTGGACAAGGACGACGACGTGCTGGTGCTGGGCCTCAACCGCGCCGTCGACCTGCTGGCGCAGAAGCTGGCCAGCGTGCGCAGCATGGGCCAGCACCCGAAGGACAAGGAGCCGGTGCTGGTGCGCAAGGGTCGCTTCGGCCCCTATGCCCAGCACGCCGGGATGATCGCCAACCTGCCGCGCGACCTGGCGATGGACGACATCACCCTGGAGCAGGCGGTGGCGCTGCTGGCCGAGAAGGGCAAGCCGATGAAGGCGCGCGGCGGCAAGAAGCCGGTGCGCAAGGCGACCAAGGCCGCCAAGCCGGTGGCCAGCGACGGAGCCGCCAAAAAGGCGCCGGCAAAGAAGGCCACAGCCAAGAAGCCGGCCAAGAAGAAGACCACCGCGAAGAAGTCTGTCGCGAAGAAACCCGCCGCGAAGAAAGCGCCGACCAAGGCCGAGGCCGCCAAGCAGGCCGCCGACTAACATGGCCGCGAACCGGCGCGGCACGCTTGCGCGCCCCCTGCCCTCGCGTGACGAAATCCGCGATTTCATCCGCACCGCGCAGGGCCGCGTCGGCAAGCGCGAGATCAGCCGGCATTTCGGCCTCGGCCCGGAGCACCGCCTGGCGCTGCGCGACCTGCTGCGCGCGCTGACCGCCGATGGCGCCGCCCAGCCGGCCGGCCACCGCCGCTTCATCGTGCCGCACACCGCCGGCGGCCGGCTGCCGGAATCGATGGTGGTGCAGGTCACCGGCACCGACCCGGACGGCGACGCCATCGCCCGCCCGGCCGATTGGAGCCAGGATGGCCAGCCGCCGGTGATTTTCATGGCCCCGGAACCGCGCGGCCACCCCGCCCTGGCGCCCGGCGAGCGCGTCGTCGCCCGCCTCAAGCCGATCGGCGGCGGCAAATACGAAGGCCGCACCCTGAAGCGCCTCACCGATGCGCCCGGCCGCATCCTCGGCGTCTACCAGCACGGCCGCATCACGCCCACCGACCGCCGCGCCAAGGCCGAATGGCTCGTCCCGCCCGGTGAGACCGCCGGCGCCCAGCACGGCGAGATCGTGCTCGCCGCCCCGCTGCCCGCCCTCCCGCACGGCCTCAAGCCCGCCCGCATCGTCGAACGCCTCGGCAGCATCGACGACGCCCGCTCGGTCAGCCTGGTGGTGATCCACACCCACGACATCCCCACCGAATTCCCCGCCGCCGCCCTCGCCGAGGCCGAAGCCGCCACCGCCACCCCGCCCACCGGCCGCACCGATCTCCGTTCGCTGCCACTGGTCACCATCGACGGCGAGGACGCCCGCGATTTCGACGACGCGGTATTCGCCGAGCCCACCGCCGACGGCTTCCGCATCGTTGTCGCCATTGCCGACGTGGCCCATTACGTCACCCCCGCCAGCCCGCTCGACCGCGAGGCCTGGAAGCGCGGCAATTCCTGCTACTTCCCCGACCGCGTGGTGCCGATGCTGCCGGAGGCGCTCTCCAACCACTGGTGCAGCCTGCGACCGCACCAGCCGCGCGGCTGCCTGTTCGTCGAAGTCGACATCGACCGCGCCGGCACCAAGCGTCGCCACCGCTTCGGCCGCGGCCTGATGCAAAGCGCCGCCCGCCTCACCTACGACCAGGTGCAGCAGGCGCACGACGCCGGCGACAGCCTCGCCCTGCCGCTCCCCGCCCTCTACGCCACCTTCCACGCCCTGCTCGCCGGGCGCACCCGCCGCGGCACCCTCGACCTCGACCTGCCGGAGCGCCGCGTGCTGCTCGACGCCCAAGGCCGCGTCACCGCAGTCACCCCCCGCCCGCGCCTGGACAGCCACCGGCTGATCGAGGAATTCATGGTGCTGGCCAATGTCTGCGCGGCCGAAGAGCTGGAGCGCCTGCACCGCCCCTGCGTCTACCGCGTCCACGCCCCCCCCTCGGCCGAGAAGCTGGAGGACCTCCGCCGCTTCCTGCACGGCCTGGACATCACCCCCCCACCCGGCGACCAGCTTCACCCGCGCGACCTCGACCGCGTGCTGCAGAAGGTCGCCGGCACCGAGCAGGCGCCGCTGGTCAACGAGGTGATGCTGCGCAGCCAGTCCCAGGCGCAATATGACATCGACAATATCGGCCATTTCGGCCTCGGCCTGGCCCGCTACGCCCATTTCACCTCGCCGATCCGCCGCTACGCCGACCTGCTCGTCCATCGCGCCCTGATCCTCGGCCTGCGACTCGGCGAAGGCGGCCTGGCCGACGCCGAACTCCCCCGCCTCGCCGAAACCTGCGAGCACATCACCGCCACTGAACGCCGCGCCGCGCTGGCCGAACGCGACGCGATCGACCGCTACCTCGCTGCGTTCATGGCAGACAAGGTCGGCACGCTGTTCTCCGCCCGCATTTCCGGCGTGACCCGCTTCGGGCTTTTCGTCACAGTCACCGGGAATGGAGCCAGTGGACTCGTGCCCGTGTCGACCTTGCCCGATGATTTCTGGATCCACGACCCGGCGGCCCAGACGCTGACCGGCCGCCGCCGCGGCCTCAGCTTCCGTTTGGCCGAAACCGTCGAGGTGCGGCTGGCCGAAGCCAGCCCGGTCACCGGCGGCCTGCTGTTCCAGATCATGCAGGGCACCGCCGACCATCCCGCCAGGCCGCGAAAGGAAAGCCCACGCCTCCGGTGAGCAAGCTGGCGCTCCTGCTGCTGCTGGCCGTGGCGCTGCTCCCCGGCGCCGCGCGTGCCGAGCCGTTCGGCGCCGCCCCCAGCCTCAACCAGCCGATGCTCGACGGCGTCACCGCCACCGCGCTCGCCTTCATGGCGCCGCGCACCCTGGAGGCGATCCCGATCCCGCAACTGGCCATGTGGGGCCTGCGCGGCCTGACCACGCTCGACCCGCGGCTGACCCCGGAACTGCTGGAAGCGCCCAACACCCAGCCGGTGCTGCGCCTGCTCGGCGCCGGCCGCGTGCTGCTCGCCCGCCCTGCCCCGCCGCCCACCGACATCGCCGGCTGGGCCGCCGCCATCAGCCAGCTGGCCCGCGCCGCCTGGAACAGCTCGGAGCAGATCCGCCAGGCCGGCACCCAGGGCCTGATCAGCAGCTTCTTCGACGAGCTGTTCAACCATCTCGACCCGTATTCCCGCTATACCCCGCCCGCCGAGGCCCGGCAGGACCGCATGCGCCGCTCCGGCCGCGCCACGCTCGGGCTCAAGCTGGTGGCAGCCGGCGACGGCTACAACATCGCCAGCGTGCAGGCCGGCGGCCCGGCGGCGCAGGCCGGCCTGCGCCCCGGCGAGCGCCTGCTGCAGATCGACGGCCGGCCGGTGAACGGCATCGCCGCCACCACCATCAACGCCTGGCTGGACGGCCCGGACGGCAGCAGCGTGCTGCTCACCCTGCGCGGCCGCGACGGCATCGCCCGCGACGCCAGCCTGGTGCGCATCAACCTGCCGCCCGAAACCGTGTTCGCCACCACCGCCGACAACATCCTGTTCCTGCGCATCACCAGCTTCGCCTCCAGCACCGCGTCACGCATCGCGCAGGAGCTGATCCTGGCCAACGCGGCGCCGCAACCGCCGATCGGCGTGGTGCTCGACCTGCGCGGCAACCGCGGCGGGCTGCTGCGCCAGGCCGCCGCCGCGGCCGCCATGCTGCAACCCACCGGCATCATCGTCACCACCGCCGGGCGCGACCCGGACGCCGCGCACAGCTTCCAGGCCGATGGCCGCGACCTCGCCGGCGGCCTGCCGGTGGTTGTGGTGGTCGATGGCCGCACCGCCAGCGCCGCCGAAATCCTCGCCGCGGCACTCGCCGACCACCGCCGCGCGGTCGTCGTCGGCAGCGCCACGCTGGGCAAGGGGCTGGTCCAGACCGTCGCCGAACTGCCCGATGGCGGCGAATTGCTGATCACCTGGAGCCGGGTGCTGGCGCCGCGCGGCTGGCCGATCCAGGCGCTCGGGCTGCTGCCGCAGGTCTGCACCAGCTTCGGCCAGGATGCGCTCGACCATCAACTGGCGGCGCTGGCCCAGGGCATCCAGCCGATGGCGGTGCCGCTGCTGCGCCACGAACAGGCCCGCGCGCCGCTGCCGCCGGCCACTGCGCTGATCATCCGCGCCGCCTGCCCGGCCGCCGAGGGCCGCGACATTGATCTGCGCGCCGCCCGCTTCCTGATCCGCACCCCGCGCGCCTACGCCACCGCGCTGCTGCCGCCGCTGCCAGCCGCCCCGCCGCCAGCCCAACCCGCCGCCCCATCGCGCTGAAAGCCAGGACCATCGTCACTGGGCCTTGACGCAAGCCGCCCGGCTGCGTATCTCCGTGACCCTGTTCCAGGGATTCCTCACGATGGCCAAATCCAACACCGTT
>DATJEA010000066.1:0-5636 GCA_035497095.1 Acetobacteraceae bacterium
CTCACCGGCGCATTCCAGCGGCGTCATGTAGCCGCCGTCCTCGCGGGTATCCATCACCGCGACGCCGGGTGCCGAGCGCAGCACGTCGCGCGCCGCGGAGGCGGTGACCGGCAGTTCGAACTCCACGTTGATCGATTCGGCGTGGCCGATGAACACCGGCACCCGCACGCAGGTGGCGAACACCTTGATGTCGGGATCGAGGATCTTGCGGGTTTCCACCACCATCTTCCATTCCTCCTTGGTCGACCCGTCATCCATGAACTTGTCGATATGGGGAATGCAGTTGAAGGCGATCTGCTTGGTGAATTGCTGCGGGATGACCTGGTCATGCACCAGGCTGCGGCGCGATTGCAGCAGCAACTCGTCCATGCCTTCCTTGCCGGCGCCGGAGACCGACTGGTAGGTGGAAACCACCACGCGCTTGATTTTGTACTTGTCGTGCAGCGGCTTCAGCGCCACCACCATCTGGATGGTCGAGCAGTTCGGGTTGGCGATGATGCCGCGGCGGATTTTGGCCAGCGCCTGCGGGTTCACCTCCGGCACCACCAGCGGCACGTCGTGCTCCATGCGGAACTGGCTGGTGTTGTCGATCACGATGCAACCGGCGGCGGCGGCGCGTGGCGCGTGGATCGCCGAGACCGCGGCGCCGGGGCTGAACAGGCCGATATCGCAGCCGGCGAAGTCGAACGTCTCCAGGTTGCGCACCTTGAGCACGGTCTTGTCGCCGATCGAGATCTCGCTGCCGGTGGATCGCCCGGAGGCCAGCGCGATCACCTAGCTCACCGGGAATTCGCGCTCGGCGAGGGTTTTCAGCATTTCGCGCCCGACCGCCCCGGTAGCGCCGACAACCGCGACCCGATAAGCCATCATGCATCTCCCGCAGAGGTATACGGGCTGCGGTTAGCGCCGGCACGCCCACAGATCAAGCACGCTCTGCGCCGCTCAGCCGTGCGCCACTCAGGCGTGTTGGGCCGGCGCCTCGCGGTAGATTGCCGTCTTCGGCATCCCATCGGCGCCGATCTGGCCGCGATACATGCCAGAGCTGTTGAACGGCAGCGCCACGTTGCCGCGGGCGTCGATCGCGATCAGCCCGCCGGAGCCGCCGATGGCGCCGAGATCGGCCACCACTTTCTCGGCCGCCGCCGCCAGCCCCTCGCCGAGAAACCGCATCCGGCTGGCGATCTCATGCGCCACCGCGTAGCGGATGAAGAACTCGCCGTGCCCGGTGGCGGAAATGGCGCAGGTGGCGTTGTCGGCCCAGGTGCCGGCGCCGATCACCGGGCAATCGCCGACGCGACCGGGGGCCTTGCCGGTCATCCCCCCGGTGGAGGTCGCCGCCGCCAGGTTGCCGGCCGCATCGCAGGCCACCGCCCCCACAGTGCCGTGCCGGTCGGCATCGCTGCGCGTATCGGCCGCCGCGGCTGCCCGCCGCTTCAGTTCGGCCTGCAACGCCTCCCATCGCCGCTCGGTATGGAAATACCCGGCATGGGTGAACTCCACCCCGTTGGCGCGGCAGAACTCCTCCGCACTGTGGCCAATGAGCAACACATGCTCGGAACGCTCCATCACCGCCCGCGCCGCCAGCACCGGGTGCAGCGGCCCCAATATCCCCGCCACCGCGCCGGCCTGGCGCTGCCGCCCGTCCATGATCGCGGCGTCCATCTCATGCGTGCCGGCGCTGGTGTAGACCGCACCGCGCCCGGCGTTGAACAGCGGATCGTCCTCCAGCGCCATCACCGCGGCGGCCACCGCATCGACCGCCCCGCCGCCACCGGCGAGCACCTTGTGCCCCGCCAGCAGCGCGGTGCGCAGGCCGGCATGATAGGCTGCCTCGGCCTCCGCGGTCATCGTCTCGCGCCGGATGGTGCCGGCGCCGCCATGGATTGCCAGGCTATGCATCAGCGCAGACTCCCACACAGCGCGCCCATCACGTTGATCCAGCGCAACGCGACGCCGATATCCGCGCAGTCGAATGCCACGCTGCGCGGCGCCACCCGCTCGGAGACCGGAATGGTGCCGCACAGATCGGCCATCACCACGCTGGCGAGGTCGGCTTCCAGCCGAATCGGCCCGGGAATGCGGAAATTTTCGCCGGTTTTGCCCGCGGAAACCGCCTTTTTCGCCGCCTCGCGGATCGCCTTGCGGGCATTCTCCGGCGACATCGCCCGCGCCGTCCGGTGCCCCAGCGCATGTTTCACCACCACCATTTCGGCGGCCGGAAACAGCTTCCCGCATTGCGCCGCCAACTGATCGTCGCCGGACAGCAGCACCACCGGCACGCCCAACTCCCCGGCATAGGCGCCATACAGCGTCGCCTCGGCGCAGTCGATGCCGTTGGCACGCAGCGCCTGGAACGCCAACCCGCTGACGGTATGGGACAAAACCCCGTGCCGCCCGGCGCCGGAGTGGTAGCCGGTGAAGAATACCGCCTGGAAACTGGCATCGAGCCCGGCCGCCATGCTCATCGGCTTCGGCCGCCCGCTGACCAGCTCCGCTCGCGGGTCGAGGTCTTCTGCGATCAGGTTGACCATCGGCCCGTGGCTGTCGCTGACCAGCACATAGCTCGCCCCGCCATCGAACGCGCCCTCGATTGCCGCGTTGACCTCCTGGGTCATCAGCCGTCGGGCGCGCTCGTATTCCGGGTTGCCGGGCTGGCCCTGCTGCGGCGTGACCACGCCGGCCACGCCTTCGATATCGGCGGAGATGAATATTTTCATGGACTTGCCTTCAGTAGATCACGCAAAGAGGGCCGATGATGGCCGGCCCGGCCGGTGGTGGCGTCGGCGGCGTAGAGCGCATCCAGCACCGCCTCCTGGGTGGCCTCGGCGGCCGCCTCGAACAGCAGGTCGATACGCGGTTCGGCCAGCATGCGGCTCGCCAGCAGGTCGCTGCGCGGGTCATGCGGCACAAGGTTGGCGGTGGTGAAGCCGACGAACACGTCGCCGCTGCCATGCCCCCAGAAGCTGCCGGCCCAGGCCAGCCCCGCCCCGGCGCGGCGAATCACCCGGCGCAACTGCCGATACTCCAACGCAATATCGGTGGCCAGCACGACGATCACCGACCCGCGCTCCGTACTCTGCGCCGAGGCGGGACCGATCCGCCGCCCGTCGGGCAGCCGCAGATCCCCGGCGCGGCCGAAATTGGCCAGCAGCAGCACGCCGATATGATGCACCGCGCCATCCAGCACCACCTGCCGCGACGCGGTGCCGATGCCGCCCTTGCAGCCGAAGCTGCTCATCCCGGCCCCGGCCCCCACCGCGCCGACCGCAAAATCCGCCGCCGCCGCATCCAGCGCCGCGCCGGCATCGGCCTCGGTCACCGCCATCGCCTGGATATCGTTCAGATAGCCGTCATTGCACTCGCACACCACCGGGTTGACCGTGCCGGTCTGCCGGCCGATCCGCGGATTGGCGGCAATCGCCCGCCTTATCAACGCATTACCGCAGGTGCCGACCGAGAACGTGTTGGTCAGCAGGATCGGCGTCTCCAACTGGCCGAGCTCGTCGAGCTGCATCAGCCCGATGCTCTTGCCGAACCCGTTCAGCACATGGCTGGCCGCCACCGGCTTGTCGCGGAACGGGTCGCCGGCATGCGGCAGGATCGCGGTCACCCCGGTGCATACCTCGCCAGCACGCCGCGTGTGATGGCCGACCGCCACACCCGGCACGTCGGCGATGCTATTGCGCGCGCCGGGCGGCAGGCTGCCACACGCGAGGCCGGCGGCGCGGGCACGCGGGGCAGCAGGGTCGATCATGGCGGGTCAGTCCTCCGGCGACGAGGCAGGCAGCCTCGGGGAACGCGACGGCGCTGTAAAGCCATCAGCCAGAGGGATGAGTCGGAGAATTTTACACCGCTCGCGGCGTGCAATAAAGCCATTAATGCGTTGTTATATATATCGGAATTTTCCTGTCATCGCGCGATCGGCGACCGCCGATTGCCGATCATTGTCGGATTTTCTTACACCCCGCGGATGCGGTCGCTGACAGTCCCCCACGGAATGGATCCAACCCATTGATGTACAACAAATGTGAGTTCTGGCATGGTCATTGCGTTAATTTTCCTGGGTCGAGCTGAATTTGCCGCTCGCCGGGTTCTGTGGTTGGCGAATTGGCCGCTCCGGCGTCAATTCATGGGCTGGACGATAGAGTTGTTGACGGGAAATGGAGATCGTATCGTGAAGGCCTATCTACGGAATTTACTGGTTGCCGGTCTGTTGGCGTTCGTCTCGGTGCCGGCGAACGCCCAGTCGGTGACCTGGACGTTCTCCGGCATTCCGTTTACCACGCTGCAGAACGCCGGTCAGATTCAGATCGGGACAGTGAGCGGGGGCATCGCGCCGGGCGGGAGCATGACGTTCGATGCGTCGGGCAATCTGACCGACTATCACTTCACGACCTACGGTCTTCCGTTCAGCTATAGCTATAGCATGGATACCGATATCCAATTCTGGACGCCGTATGATGGGGCAAACCCGAGTTTCGGCAGCTGGAGCTTTATGGCGTTCCCCGGCGACGGTAGCGCGCTTACCCTGTCGCTCGGCTTCAGCGATGAGCTCACTGGCTGGGGGTACCACCCACCTGTGTTGTCCCTTCTGCCGAACATGGTGTCCGAGAGTTATAGCCTCGCCGCGTCCCACTACGACAGCGATCGGCGGGCTCCCGATCAAAGCCTGTCGGAAGTCGGCGAGGTGCGTGCGACCGAGATCCCTGAGCCCGCCAGCATGGCGCTGCTCGGTGTGGCGCTGCTCGGCCTCGGCTTTGCCAGCCGCCGCCGCAACGGCAGCTCCGTCTGATCCCGTCCAATCCATCGTCTCTGACTGAATTTCAGCCTAAACCGGCGCGGCCTCTTCGGGGGTCGCGCTTTTTTGCTTCGCAGGCGGGGCGGGCTGTCCTGCCATGCAGCGCGGATTTGCCCCGGCCGCCGAACATGCTCTAGAACGGGGCCAGTGTAGCCAGCAGCGCCGGGCCCGTTCCAGCGCCTTGTTTTGCCGCGTGATTCAGGCCCACGCCGCCGCCACCGGCGGCCGTCGCGCGCCAGGGGCCGCCGATCGTCACCGCCGGGAGTACCGCCATGCCGCCGAAACCCGTCATGCTCGCGATCCTCGATGGCTGGGGCTGGCGTGAGGAGCGCGCGGACAACGCCGTCCGCCTCGCCCGCACGCCGACCTTCGACCGGCTATGGTCCACCGCCCCGCATGGCTTCCTGATCACCTGCGGCCTCGATGTCGGCCTGCCGGAGGGCCAGATGGGCAATTCCGAGGTCGGCCACCTCAATATCGGCGCCGGCCGGGTGGTGATGCAGGACTTGCCGCGCATCACCACCGCGATCAAGGACGGCTCGCTGGCCAAACTCCCGGAACTGCTGACGCTGATCGACAGACTGCGCGCCAGCGGCGGCACCTGCCACCTGTTCGGCCTGGTCTCGCCCGGCGGCGTGCACTCCCACCAGGACCATGCGGTGGCGCTGGCCAGGGTGCTGGCCAAGGCCGGCATCGCCACCGCCATGCATGTGTTCACCGATGGCCGAGACACCCCGCCGCGCGCCGGCGCCGACTACGTCGCCCAGCTCCGCGCCGCGCTGCCGGACAGCATCGCCATCGCCACGCTCAGCGGCCGCTATTACGCGATGGACCGCGA
>DATJEA010000067.1:0-7375 GCA_035497095.1 Acetobacteraceae bacterium
GTGTCCGGCAGCGCGGTCGGGGTGTGCAGCCGCTGGGTGCGGGTGCGGGTGGCGAAGCCGGCGGTTTTCAGCTTCAGCACCACGCCGCCGGCGGCGAACCCGGCCGCTTTCAGCCGGGTCGCCAGTTTTTCCGCCAGACGCCAGAGATGCCGCTCCAACGCGGCGGCGTCGGACAGGTCGGTGTCGAAGGTGGTCTCGGCGCTGATCGACTTGGTTTCGCGGTCGGGATTGACGCGGCGTGCATCCTCGCCGCGGGCGCGGCGCACCAGCGCCGGGCCGTCGTCGCCGAGCCGCTGGCGGGCGGTGCGGTCGTCCAGCACTTGCAGATGGGCCAGCCTGGTGATGCCCATCTGCTCCAGCTTGCGGGCCTGGGCCGGGCCGATACCTGGTAGCAGGCGCACCGGCTCGGGGGCCAGCAGGCTCGCCGCCTCGTCGCCGATCATGCAGAAGCCGCGCGGCTTGTCCCGCCCGGCGGCAATCTTGGCCATCAGCCGGTTCGCCGCCAGCCCGATCGACACGGTCACGCCAACCTGGCGCTCCACCGCCAGCGCGAAGCGTGCCAGCACCGCGGCCGGCGGTGCTCCGTGCAGCGACTCGGTGCCGGTGAGGTCGAGCGCCGCCTCGTCGATCGACAGCGGCTGCACCAGCGGCGTGAGTTCGCTCATCAGCGCGCGAATGCGTCGCGCCGCCTCGCTGTATTTGGCGAAGTTCGGCGCGATCACCACCGCGTCCGGGCAGGCGGCCAGCGCCTTGAACATCGGCATCGCGCTGCGCACGCCGCGCATGCGGGCGATGTAGCAGGCGGTGGAGACCACGCCGCGCACCCCGCCGCCGACGATCACCGGGCGCGACACCAACTCCGGCCGGTCACGCTTTTCGACGCTGGCGTAGAACGCATCGCAATCGACATGCGCGATCTGCAGCCGGTGCAGCGCCGGATGCCGCACGATGCGCCGCCCGCCGCAGGCCGGACACACCTGCCGCTCGCCGGGGTCGCTGAAGCAATCGCGGCACAGTGCCGGCATCGTCGCTACTTGGTGACGTCGGCGTCCGGCCGGTCGGAGCCGAGCGAGGCTTCGACGTGCCAGCGCCCGGCCTCGTCCTGGTATTCGATATAGCTGCTGTCGCCGGGGATGTGCTGCTCGGTGGCGGCGCGATGGGCGGCCTTCAGCGCGGCGGCGCGGCTCGGGAACGCTTCCGAGTAGGTGCCCTCCATGCGATAGGCCCAGCCGCCGTCATGCGGGACGACCTGATAGTGGATTTTGGCCATGTCGGTATCCTCGGGCGGTGTCCTTGGATTGCGGTGACGCCGGCCGAATTCTAGCAGATCTGGCTCCTCATGGTGCAGCGGAATCGGCGCGCTTGCGGCGCCTGGGCCGGGCCCAGAGCACGCCGGGAAAACCCTTCAAGGGTGCCAGCCGGTCGCCACCATAGGCCCAGTCCGGCGCCTGCTCGATGCCGACATGGTAGCGCGGTTCGCGGCCGGTGCGGCTGCTGAACAGCGCCCGCGGCAGGTTGACCATGCGCGGCGAATGGTCGCGCTCATACAGAATCGGCGTGCCGCAGCGGGCGCAGAAGCTGCGCGCGGTGCCGTCGGCAACGAACCGGGTCAGGCCGGCCTCGCCCTGGGTGATCCGCACCCGGCTGCGCCAACAGCCGACATAGGTGGCATAGGCGGCACCGTGCGCCAGGCGGGTGGCGGCGGAATGGTCGTGCCAGGCCCAGAACGCCGGGAAATCGATCTCCACCGCGACGTCGCCGCAGACGCAGCTTCCGCAAACTGGCGCCGGCTTGCCCATCAGCCGTGGGTGACGTGGACGGCGGGCAGGCGGCCATCGTTCCATTTGCCGCCGATCGCCCGCTCGATCTGGGCCGCGAGTTGCAGCAGCAGCCCGTCATTGGCCAGCTTCGCCTGCGCCTGAATGCCGAGCGGCAGGCCGTGCTGCTGGGCGGCCAGCGGCAGCGAGATCGCCGGGATGCCGGCCAGATTGGCCAGCGGGGTATAGGCGAAGATGCGCCACAGATTGGCGAACCAATCCAGTATCGAGGGGTTGTCGCTGGTGGTGAGGAACTCGGTGGTGCCGATCCGCGGCGTCGGCAGCGCGGTGATCGGGGTGAGGATGATGTCCCAGTCCTCGAAGAACGCGCCGAACGCCCGCGACGTGGTGTTGAACGCCGCCTGCATGCGGAACCGCTCGGCATAGGACAGGTCCCGCCCGGCCTCCCACACCTTGACGCAGATCGGCTCGATCAGCCCCGGCGGCGGCCGGTCCAGCCCGCGCTGGGCCAGCAGCGCGCCGATGGTCTGCGCGAAGTTGGAGTAGTAGCAGGTGGTCTGGGCGGCGAAGGCGGCGCGGAAATCCACCGCCGGCAGCGCCCAGTCGACATGGTGGCCGAGGCTTTCGAGCAAGCGGCCGACCCGCTCCAGCTCGGCCACCAGCTCCGGCGTGGCGCGGTAGTCGCCCCATTCATGCGACAGCGCGATGCGCAAGCGTGGCGGGTCGCGGCGGATCAGTTCGGTATAGGGTTCCGGCGCGGTCCAGAACGGCATGAACTCGCCCGGCGCACCGCCACGGCACTGGTCGACGAACAGCGCGGTATCGCGCACCGTGCGGCTATGGCAGCCCTGGATCGACACCAGCCCGGTGAGGTCGGAGGCCGCCGGCGCGATCGAGAACACCCCGCGCGATACCTTGAGGCCGATCGTGCCGTTGACCCCGGCCGGGATGCGGATCGAACCGCCGCCATCGGTAGCATGCGAGATCGGCAGCGCGCCGGCGGCCACCATCGCGCCGGTGCCGGCCGAGGAGCCGCAGGTGGTGTAGTCGGTGTTCCACGGATTGCGCACGACGTAGACCGCCGGGTTCTCCGCCGAGCTGCACAGCCCGAATTCCGGCGTCGCACTGCGGCCGATGATGTTGAGCCCGGCGCCGCGGATGCGCCCGGTGAGGTAGCTGTCCGCCGTGGCGCGATTGCCGGCCATCAGCAGCGAGCCCATCTCCTGCAAACGGCCCTTCAAGGTCGGGCCGAGATCCTTCATCAGATAGGGCACGCCGGCGAACGCGCCGGCCGGGTTCATGCCGTCGCGCAGCGGGTCGGCCACCACATCGTCGAACACCTCGACCACGGCGCTGAGCGGCGGGTTGGTTTTGGCGATGGCGGCCTGCGCCTGGCTGGCCAGTTCGCCGGGCGTAAGCTCGCCGGCGCGCACCCGCCCGGCCAGCGCGGTCGCGTCGTGCGCGGCCCATTCATCCCAACTCATCGCCAAGCTCATCGCGCCGCCCCCCGTTTGCCGTGCAGCCTAGTCGCGCAGGGTGAGGCTGGCCAGATCAGTCGAATTCGGCCATCACCGCCAGCGCCCCCTCGGCGTCGGCGGCCCAGGCGGTGCGGACGCCGTCGCCGGCCAGGGTCAGCGGGGCATTGGCGAACAGCGGCCGCAGGTTGCGCACGGCGAGTGCCGCCGGGGTGCGGCCATGCACGCGGATCGCCGCCTCCAGCAGCAGCAGCAGGGTCAGGCCGCCATTGACCACCAGCGCCGGGTAGCCTTCCTCGCCGCGCGCGTAATCGGCATCGTAGTGGATGCGGTGGGTGTTCCAGGTCACCGCCGAATAGCGGAACAGCAGGGTCGGCGACGGCACCACCTGCTGCTGCCAGGCGGCTTCGGGCGCCAGGGTCGGCGGCGGCGATGCCGCACCGGGCACGGCGGCCTCGCGATACACCAGGTCCTGGTCCTCGCTGACGCACAGCGTGCCGCCGGCGCTGATGCGGTGGCCGATGGTGACGAACACCATCGCCCCGCTGCGCCCGGTTTTCGGCGTGATGGCAATGATTTCGCTGCGTTTCTCAGCCACGTCGCCGACCCGCAGCGGGGCATGAAAGCGCACCCGGCGGCCGGCGAACATCCGCCGCGGCAGCGCCACCGGCGGCAGGAAATCGCCACGCCTGGGATGCCCGTCCGGCCCCAGCGCCGATTGCCGGGCGATCTCGGGGAAGAACATCGCATACCAATGCGGCGGGATCGGCGCGCCGGTGGCGAACTCAATCTCCTGGTCCAGCAATGCGGCGATCCGCAGCAGCGCCGGGCGAGTGATTTCGTCCTGCTGGCTGCGGCTGCGGCCGATCCAGCTTTGCAGCGCCGCGCTCATGGCGCCCGTACCGGGCCGGCCAGCAGGGCGGCGATTTCGGCATCGGTATAGCCGAGTTCGCGCAGGATCGCCGGCCCGTCCTCGCCCTGGCGCGGCGCGTCGCGCAGGACCGGCGCGCCGCTGGAGAACCGGGTCGCCGGATTGAGTGCCAGCACCTCGCCCTCGCTGTGATGGTTCTGCTTTTCGATCAATCCGACATCGGCCAGATGCGGGTCGTCGAACAGGTCCTCCATCGCGGTCATCGCCATCGCCGGCACCTGTTTTTCGCGCAGTTTTTGCAGCCAGAACGCGGTTTTTTGCGTCGAAAGCCCCGCTTTTCGCACCGCAAAATAGGCCTTTACGTTCGCCGTGCGCGCCGCCACCGAGCAGAACCGCGGATCGTCCTTCAACTCCGGCTGCCCGATCGCCTCGAAAAATCCGAACGCCTGCGCATCGGTGTTGGGCGACACGCAGATCCAGCCATCCAGCGTCGGCACCGGCTGGCCGAGCGGGTCCATGATGCGCGGATCGCCCATCTCGCCATCCGGGCCATAGCTGCGCTGGGCCATGTGCTCGGTCAGCACGAAGCTCACCATGTTCTCGAACATCGGCACCTCCACCGCCTGGCCAAGCCCCGTGGTGGCACGGCCGACCAGGGCGGCGCAGATCGCCTGGGCGGCGAGGAAGCCGGTCATGTGATCGGCGGCGACGAACGGCAGATAGCCCGGCGCGCCATACCGCCGCGCCATCGCCGCGGCCATGCCGGAGGCGCCCTGGATGATGGTGTCGTAGGCCGGCAGATCGCGGTAGCGCCCGCCGGAGCCGAAGCCGGCGATGGCGCAATGCACCAGGCGGGGATTGATCGGCTGCAACTCCTCCCAGGCCAGTCCGAGCCGACGCAGCGCCGCCGGGCGGATATTGGAGACGAACACATCCACCGTCGCGGCCAGCTTGCGCGCCACCGCCAGCCCCTCTGGCGCCTTGAGGTCGATGCTGATCGAGCGCTTGCCGCGGTTGAAATGCAGGAATTTCGGCGCCATCCCCGGCGTGCGGCCGCGCCCGCCGAGCCGGCGCAGCAGGTCGCCCTCCGGCGGTTCCAGCTTGATCACCTCGGCGCCCTGCTGGGCCAGCAGCAGCGTGCAGGTCGGCCCGACCACCACCGAGGTGAGGTCGAGCACGCGGATGCCGGCCAGCGGTGGCTGGGTCATGCCTTGCTGACGCCCCAGAAGGTCGGGAATCCCTCGCGCAGGCCGCTGAGCGTGGTGCGATGCGCGGTCGGCGAGATCACCTGGCCGAGCGGCAGGAATGGCGCCTCGTGCATCAGCACGGTCTGCAATTCGTCGGCAATGCGGTGCTGGGCGGCATTGTCGGTGGCCAACAGATAGGCGGCGTGCAACTGCTCCACCTTCGGGCTGGTCGGCCAGCCGTACCAGGCATGCGCACCGTTGCCGCGGCACAGATAGCTCTCGGCCGGATTGGTCTGGCCGAGGCCGTTCAGCGCCGCCGGGAACACGTTCCAGCCGCCCTTGTCGATCGGGCCGCGATTGTTGCGGCGCTGGAACACCGTGCCGGAATCCATCGTCTGCAAATCCACCTTCAGGCCGATCTTCTGGAACAGATCGCCGGCCACCTGGGTCATCGGGCCGCTGACCGGATGATCGCTGGGGCTCAAGATCGCCACCGTCTGCCCGGCATAGCCGGAGGCGGCGACCTCGGCGCGGGCGCGGGCGAAATCGGTCTTGCCGAACAGGCCTTGCAGCCCGGCCTTGCTGGCCAGTGGCGTGCCGCCGGTGAACACGCCGACATCGACGCGCCACAGCGAGGAATCGTTGGAATAGGCGCGCATGAACTCGGTCTGATCGACCGCGCGCAGTACCGCCAGCCGCAGCTTGGGGTTGTCGAAGGGCGGGATCAGCGTGTTGAAACGCAGGATCGCCATCTGCCCGGTGGTATCCAGCGTCTCCACCTTCACGCCATGATCGCGGCGCAGCACCGGCAGCAAATCGGGCGCCGGGGTTTCCAGCCAGTCGATCTCGCCGGTTTGCAGCGCCGACAGCGCGGTGGCCGGATCGGGGATGATCTGCCATTCCACCCGGTCGACCAGCACCTGTTTCGGTCCGGCGGAATAGCCGCTGCCGCCGCCCTGGCGCGGCACGTAGCCGGTGAATTTCTCGTAGACCACCCGCGCGCCGGCCAGTCGCTCGGAGGCCACGAAGCGGAACGGGCCGGAGCCGATCAACTCCTTGACCTGCTTGGTCGGCGCGGTCTCGGCCAGACGCTCGGGCATGATCGCCGGCATGTTCGGCCCCAGCTTGCCCAACGCGTGCAGCAGCAGCGGGAACGGGTGCTTCATGCGGAAGCGCAGCGTGCGGTCGTCGGGCGCGGATATCTCGTCGGTGGCGGCCATCACCGCCTGCCCGAACAGATCGCGCTTGCCCCAGCGGCGCAGGCTGGCCGCCGCGTCGCGCGCCAATACGGGGGTGTTGTCGTGGAAGCGCAGGCCGTCGCGCAGCTTGATGTCGCAGTTGCGGAAATCGGCGTCCCACACCGCGCCATCGGCCATTTACGGCTGAATTTCCCAGGCCCAGTCGGTGGCGAACAGCGTGTCGAACACCAGGTAGGCGTGGGTGCGGGTGACGGCGTTGGTGTTGGTGATCGGGTCGAGTACCGCGAGGTCGACATAGGGCACGAAGCGCAGCACGTTGTTGCCCTGCGCCCGCGCGATGGCCGGCGCAGCCAGAGCGGCTGCCGCGGTCAGCAGAAATTCACGACGTTGCATTCTCGTCCCCCTGCAATCCTGATGCCGGCGATCCGGCCCAAACCTCGTCCAGCGCGAGCGGACGCGCCAGCAGCCCCTGCGCCGCGCAGTACCGCAGCGCCAGGCGGAGCGCCGGGTCGAGCCCGGCGCGGCCCGGCAGCTCGGCGCCGGCCTCACCCAGCATGCGTAGCAGCTCCGCCAGCAGGTCCGGCCGGGCGCGGGCCAGATCGCCGCGCACCACGACCAGATGGTTGACCGGCATGAAGCCGTGCTCGGCGCGGAATTGCTCGCCGGCGGCGACCGGGTCGGCGAACACCGGGCGCAGCGTGGGGTCACTGGGCAGCTCGGCGCCGAGGATCGCCGCGTCGAGCTCACCATCCCGCAGCATGGCCAGGATATCGGCGCCGGCCGGCGCGCGCGTGACCCAGGGCGGGTCGCGGAATTCGGCGACATGGGCGTCCTCGAAAGTGACCCAGCGCATCGCCTCGGGTCG
>DATJEA010000068.1:0-6639 GCA_035497095.1 Acetobacteraceae bacterium
TGCCAAACTGTCTCCAACGCGGTTGTGTTGCGCCGATCTGTGGCGAAGCGCGGTGCAGTGCATCGGAACGAATCCGGACCGGTTGGTCACCGGGTCATTCGACCAGGGCGTTATCTGGTTTTCCCGGCTGTTCCGGCTCCAGGTGTAACCGCCACCCTCGGCCGCGACCAGGAAGCCGAACTCGGGGTTGGCAATCACGTTGACCCATGGCGCCGGCGTCGATTGGCCGGGGCCAAGCATCACGACATACTCCCGGCCATCCTGCGCGAAGCCGCCGTAGCCGTTGAAGAACTCCAGCGACGGCACCGGCGGGATGGCCTTCCCCGGATCGCCCGGCGCGCGCGGCGCCGGTGCGGGCGGAACCGCCGCCGCCCGCGGCCGCAGCTGCTCGGACAGGCTGCCGCGTTCCGCCGACAGCACGACCCGCGCGACCGAGGCCAGCAGCGCGGCGGTTGCCGCCGGGATCAGATCGCAGCGCAACAGGAACACCGCGCCCTGCGGCGCCGCTCCGGCGACCGGCGGCGTGGAGGACTGCATCCGCACCAGCGTCTCAAGCGCGCTTTGCAGGTCCTGCATATAGGAAGCGGCGTGCTCGTTCAGGATCACCAGGTCCACCGCGAGCTGCTTCAGGCGGAAATACTCGTGCGCCAGCAGCACCTGCCGGGCCACCTCAAGGTCGGCGCTGTCGCGGATGCGCAGCAGCAGGATCGGCAGATCGCCGGAGATATTCTGGCCCCAAAGCCCGTTTTGCGCCCCGGCGCCGCGCCGGATGGCGTCGGACTCCGGCCGCAGCGCCGGTCCGGCGAACACCAGATGCCCGGCCAGACGCTGAAACAGGTCCGCCTCGGCGGTGCGGATGCCGAGGTGTCGCAACTGCACCTGCGCCTGCGTCCAGGCCAGCGTCGAGGCGCGGTCGAACGCGGCGGCCTCGCCATGCTTGTCCATGATGCCGGCCAAGGCGTCGCGGCTGCCGGCCACCATCGTCCAGAACGCGACGCGCACCATCGCCCCCGGCGCCACCGTCACACGGCAGCGCAGCGCGAATACCGCGTCCAGCACGGTGCCGACGGTGTTGGACAGCGCGCGGCCGTCCATGGCCGCCGCGTCCCGCGGGCCGCGGCCGCGCCCGAGGAACCGCGCCCGGTCGGTTTCCGCCTCGATGCCGCCGCCCGCGCCACCCTCGATCACCAGCAGGTGGCCAGCCCATACTTCCGGTTCCGCGGGCGTCCGCCGCCGCCGGGTCGCCAGGATGGCGCTGCCGTCTCGCACTCGCTCGGTCCGCACGAACAGCTTGGCGAACGCCGGATGCGCGAGGTCGTCGGCGTCGCCGATCAGCGCCAGTTCGGCGTAGGAGGTGATGTCGATGCTGCGTGCCAGCGGGCCGGCATTGGTCAGCGAAATACGGCGGACCTCGGCGTCGTCCTCGGCCGACACCAGAACCTCCATGGTCGTCGTCAGCGTGCCGTCGCGACGGCTGAACTCGGCCCGGTCCTCGGCGAAGGACACCTCGTAGCGGTCCGGCGCCACGCCGATCGGTTGCAGCCCGGCCGACCAGACCTGCCCGCCGCCAGCGTCGCGCAGCAGGATCCAGGCGCCCCAGTCATCCAGCGTCGGGTCCTCGCGCCAGCGGGTGACCGCCAGATCGCCCCACCGGCTCCGGCCGCCGCCCGCTGCCGTCAGCATCACCGCATAGCGCCCGTTGGACAGCAGATGCGTCACCGGAGCCGGGCCATCCGCCCCGCTATAGCGCCGCCCGCCCGGCGGCCCCACGTCCTGCGTGGCGGAAGACTTGGCGTCCAGCGGCACCGCCCGCGCGATCGCCACGTCGCGCGGCGCACGCTCCTGCAGCAGCAATTCGGTCGCCTGAATGATCGGTTCGGCGTGAAAATGCCGCCGCATCACCCCATCCAGCACGGCATCGGCGATCGCCACCACCGTCATCCCCTGGTGATGCGCCATGAACGAGCGAACCACCGCGACCGCCTTGCCGGCCGGCACCCGCACCGGCGTGTAGTCCAGCGCCTCGTAGAAGCCGTAGCGGCCGTGGCCGCCGGCCGCCGCGAGCCGGGCGAAGTTGCCGACCGCCGCCGCCGGATCGACCATCGCCGCCAGCGCGGTGGCATACGGCGCGACGACCAGATCGGCGTCCAGGCCGCGCTTCAGGCCCAGGCCGGGGACGCCGAAATTGGAATACTGGTAGGTGTATTCCACGTCGCGGATGTTGTAGGCGGATTCCGACACGCCCCAGGCAATGCCGCGCTCCGCCCCGAAGCCGATCTGCCGGCCCACCACCAGCCGGTTGGTGTCCTCCAGCAGGCTGCCGTCCGGCGCGCGCATCACCAGCGACGGCATCAGGTACTCGAACATCGATCCCGACCAGGACACCAGCACGGCGCCGCCCGCCAGCGGGGTAACGGCGCGGCCGAGCCGGAACCACTCGCGGGCCGGAATGTCGCCCTTGGCAATGGCGATGAAACAGGCCAGCCGCGCCTCGGACGCCAGCAGGTCGTAGCAGTTGGAATCGAGCGCACCTTCATCGGCCAGGAAGCCGATGGACAGCAGCTTGCGCTCGGCATTGCGCAGGAAGCCGAACTCGGTGGCCAGCGCCATGTCGTGCGCCGCCTGCTCGATGGCGAGCAGCCGTGGCGCCAGGGCCGCCAGGCCAACCCGATCGCGGTCATGGCTCTCGATCGTCCGATGCAGCGCGGTGACCCAGAACGCCAGGTCGCCGGCCTCCGGCTGAGCATCAACCAGCGTCTTCGCCAATGCCACAGCCGTGTCGACATCCACGGCAAGGCGGGCCAGATCGGCGGCCCGATCCTGGTCAGGCGCCTGCGCCAGCCGGGCGGCGAGCGCGGCCAGCGCGGCGCCGACCTGCTGCACACCCGGCGGCGGAGCGTCTGCCGCCGACAGCCGCGTCACTTCCTCGGCGGCAATATCGACGGTATCGAGCAGCCCCTCGCGATAGGGGGCATCTGCGGCGGCGCTCTCCCGCCAGCTCTGGCATGCATTGGCGAGGGCGATCAGATGGCCGGCCAGGTTGCCGCTATCCACGGTCGAGACGTAGCGCGGCTCCAACGGCCGCAAGTCGGCGGTGCTGTACCAGTTGTAGAAATGCCCGCGAAAGCGCTGCAGCCGTGCCATGCTGGCCAGCGTCGCCTCCAGGCGCTCCACGGTGTCGGTCAGTCCGGCCCAGCCGAAATCATGCGCCACCGCGGACGACAGCAGATAGAGACCGATATTGGTCGGCGAGGTCCGGCGCGCCAGCACCGGCGCCGGGTCCTCCTGAAAGTTGTCCGGCGGCAGCATGTGGTCGGCCGGCGTCACGAAGGTCTCGAAGAACCGCCAGGTGCGCCGCGCCGTCATCCGCAGCGCCTGCCGGTCGCCATCCGCCAGCACCGGGCGATTGCCGGGCGAAACCCGGCTGACCCAGTATGCGATGGCCGGCGAGGCGATCCAGGCCACCGCGAACGGCGCCGCCAGCACCCAGTTGCCCGACTGCGATCGGGCGGCGACGAGCAACCCCAGAGCCCCGAGCAGCGGCGCGCCGGCCATGCGCCGGTAATAGCCGGCAACACCCAGCGCCGGCTCGTCCGCCGCCTGCGCCGCGGTCACCCATTGCAGCAGATGGCGGCGCGTCCACCCCACCCGGACCAGCGTTCGCCCGATCGCGTCGCCCATCAGCACGCCCTGGTGCGCCAGAAACACCACGACCAGCCCCGACAGCGCCACCGCATGAGCCAGACCGGACGCCAGCACGCCCAGATAGGAGCGCAGCGACACCCAGCGCGACGCCGGCGCGATATCGCCGAACACTGGCAGCAGGGCCGGCAAGGCGATGGTCAGCAGCACGAATGCCGTCCACACCAGCGCGGCGGGAAACGGCAGCGCCCAGCCGGCCAGCAGCACCGCCACCCCGGCCGGCGCCGACAGCGTCCGCCGCAGGTTGTCCAGCATCTTCCAGCGGCCGATCGCCGGGATCGCGCCGTGTGCCGCCCGCCCGCGACGCGGCACGATCCATGGCAGTAACTGCCAGTCGCCGCGCGCCCAGCGATGCTGCCGCAATGCGGCGACCGCGTAGTCCTCCGGGAACGCCTCGACCACCTCGATATCGGTCGCCAGCGCGGCGCGGGCGAACACCCCCTCGAACAGGTCGTGGCTCAGCAGCGTCGATTCCGCCACCCGGCCTTGCAGCGCGGCCTCGAACGCATCCACGTCGTAGATGCCCTTGCCGGCAAAGGAGCCCTCGCCGAACACGTCCTGGTAGACGTCGGAAACCGCCCCGGCATAGGGATCGATGCCGTCCATGCTCGAGAAGATGCGCTGGAACACGGTGCTGCCCCGCCCGGTCGGCATCGACGGCGTCACCCGCGGCTGCAAGACCGCATGGCCCGCCACCACCCGGCCGCCCGACGGGTCGAGACGCGGCGCGTTCAGCGGGTGCGCCATCTTGCCCACCATCCGCCGCACCGCGTCGTGCGGCAGCCGGGTGTCGGCGTCCAGCGTCACGACGTAGCGCACGCCGGCCGGCATCGGCGGCGGGTCCAGGAAGGTGGTATCGCCGGCGCCGCGCAGCAGTTGGTTCAATTCGTGCAGCTTGCCGCGCTTGCGCTCCCAGCCGATCCAGCGCGCCTCACCGGCGTTCCACACCCGGCGCCGATGCAGCAGCAGGAAACGCGCGCCACCGGGCGCCTCGCCGTACCGCCGGTTCAGCCGGGCGATGCCGGCGGCGGCGGCGGCCAGCAGCGCCGCGTCATCCGGCGCGTGTTCCGATGCGTTGTCGGTCCAGTCGGACAGCAGCGCGAAATGCACCTCGCCATCCTGGCTGGCGAGGTGATGGATCTCCAACCGCGCCACCTGCTCGGCAATCGCCGCCTCGCTGGTCAGCAGCACCGGCACGGCAACCAGGGTGCGCAGCGATGCCGAAATGCCGCTGTCCAGTGCCAGGCCGGGCAACGCTGTCGCGCCGAACACGCTCATCGCCAGCCGGTTCATGCAGGCGACCGCCGCATCGGATGCCAGCACGAAGCCGGCGATCCCGAGGAGCGCGAGCCACAGCGGGCCGGCCCCGGCCGCCGCCGCCAGCCACAGCGGCACGGCGACCAAGGCCAGCGCCAGCATCACCACGATCGCGCCATAGCCGCCGATGCCCAAGGCGCGGAACCGGCCCTTCATCCAGGCCCGCGGCGTCGGCCGGTAGCGCAGCGCGGCCTCGAACCCAGGCCGGCCGCCGCCGATCAGGTAGTAGCCGGGGTCCGCCTCGCGGCCACCCGGATGCCCGGCCGCGGCCTTCGCCGCCTTCTGGGCAATGTCGATCTCGGAATAATCCGACCCGCGTGACAGCGCTTCGACCGCGGTGCGATACATGTTGCGCGTGGTGAAATCCATGCTGGCGAACGGCGCCGCCTCCGCCAGCGCGGTGTCCACCAGCGACACCAGCTCGAACAGGTCGGTCCAGTCGATCGCGGCGATCATCCGCAGGCTGGTGATGACGTTGCGGACCGTGGCGTTGGCCATGGCATGCTTCTGCAACTCATCGCGCACCACGGCCTCCACCGTGGTGCCCTGCATCTCCAGGCGGCGATCGAGCCAGGCCAGCGCCGGGTTGGTCCTGGGGTCGTGGCCGCGCAGCCGGTGCGCGAGCTGAACCGCGAACGGCTCCATCACCCCGGCTTCGGCCGGAAGGCGGTCCGGCAGGGCCGGCGCGCTGCTGCCGGCATCCTGCACCCGGTCCGCCAGTTCGTCCGCCGCCTGCCGTGCGGTGGCGTCGTCCACGATCAGTTCGGCGACGCGCCGGAGATTCTCGATCAGCACGATCCGCAGCGTGATCGGCACCGCCCACAGCTCACCGATGCTGAGCGGCTGCACCGACTGGTATGCCACCAGGTAGCGGCGCAGCGCCTCGGGATCGACGTTGCTGTCGGTGTGCGCCACCAGTGACCACATCGCGCCGAACACCCGCGGCAGGCCGATGAACGGCCCGGCGGTCAGCTTCGGCAATTCCGCATAGAAGCCCGGCGGCAGGTCGATGCCGATCTCGCGGATCTGCATGTCCACCAGATGGTAGTTGTCGGCCAGCCACTCGGCGGCGGGGGTCGCGTGCTGGCCGTCCTCGTCTGACTTCGCCAGCACGCGGTCGGCTTGCAGCAGGAAGGCGGCATTGTCGGCCAGGCGGTCGGCCAACCGGCTGTCCCGGGTCCGCCGGGCCGTCACCGGCTGGGCGGCGGCGAGGCTCCTGGCGTGCTGCTCCAGGCGATCGGCGCTGAACAGCTCGCCGCGCACCAGCGTCCGGTTCCATACCAGCGACGGTTGCGGACGCCCGAAGATGCGGCCTGCGATCACGGCCCTGCCTACGAAGATGGGCGGGCGCCTACCGTCACCGCTCAGCGCCGGAACAGGCTTCTGCGATATTGCGGCGCAGACGGAGGCGACGGCGGCGACGGCGGCAAGCGCCGGCCCGCGCCGGCGGCTTCGTCCGGCCCGGCGCTACTCCGTGCGGCGTCCTTGGGCGTCGCGACCTTACCGGAACGATCGTTTGGCGCATCGGGAGAGGTGGGCTTGGTGTCGCTGGCCGATAGGTGGCCCTGGGCGTTGCTCATCGGATCCTCCGCTACTCTACGCATTAGAACCCGAAATGCG
>DATJEA010000069.1:0-1908 GCA_035497095.1 Acetobacteraceae bacterium
CCTTCTTTTTGTGAACAAAAAGAAGCAAAAAAGCTTTTCAATCCTTGCAGTCCCGGACCGCGGTCCGGGACTCCGCTGCTTGCTTCCTACACCCGCTCGCTGGCCTTGATCGCCACCTTGCAACCGACCTTGATCGCCGCCGACAGCAGCCGGTAGGCCGGCGCCAGTTCGGCTTCGTTGGCCAGGCCGATGTCGCGGTGTTCCAGTTCCTCGGCGCGGAACGTCTCGATGGTCTGGCGCAGTTCCGGCTCGCTCTCGCCGAGGGTTTCCACCTGGGCGCGGTAATGCTCATCGATCGCCTCCTCCACCGCCACCGTGCAGGCCATCGCGGCGCGGGTGCCGAGTGCGGCGGTGGCGGCGCCCAGTGCGAAGCCGGCCAGGTGCCAGAACGGCAGCAGCGCGGTGGGGCGCACCCGGCGCTGGGCGATCAGGGCGGCGAAGGTGTCCAGATGCACCTGCTCCTGCGCCTGCATGTGGCGGATGGTCTCGGCCTTGTCGGTATGGCCGAGCACGGCGAGTTGGCCCTGGTAGATGCGCTTGGCGCCGTATTCGCCGGCATGGTCGACGCGGATCATGCGGGCAACCTGGGCTTCGGGCGAGCGGTCGCCGGGCAGGCGCTGGGTCATCGGTGGTGGCTCCTTCGGCTGCGCCACAGCGAGATGGCAAGGGTGGCGGCGAATACCAGCGCGTAGAGCAGGTTCATCGCCGCCATCGACAGCGGCAGGCCCGGCACCAGGAAGGTGGGGGCGTCGCACGGCTTGGATGGACGCAGCGGCATACTGGCCAGCCGCTCGGCGATGCTGCCGCCGGAGAAGTGCGGCGCGGCACATTCCGGCAGCGGGCTGGGCCAGAACCCCTGTTCGACGCCGACATGCACGAACGCCAGCACCGCGGCGGCCAGGATCGCCAGCACCAGCAGCCAGCCGGCAAGCTTGGCCAGCGGCCGCGGCAGCACCAGGCCGACCACGCCGAGGGCGATGGCGATGCGATACGGCCAGCGCTCCAGCAGGCACAGCGCGCAGGGCACCAGGCCGCCCCACCATTCGCTGGCAAACGCCACACCCAGCGCCGCCGCGGCAGCCAGGGCGGACAGGGCGAGCGCGAGGCGCAGGCGGGACAGCATCATCGCTGACCTATCGCGCGTCCGGCGGCGGCGGACAAGCGGGGGGAGCACGCGGGCTTCCCGCCAGGCGCCGGCGCGGCTAGGCTCGCCGGCAAAGGGAGAACCGGACGATGATCAAGCTATGGGGCCGCGCCAATTCCAGCAACGTGATGAAGGTGATCTGGCTGCTGGAGGAGCTTGGCCTGCCGTATAGCCGCACCGATGTCGGCGGCCCGTTCGGCGGCACCGCGACGCCGGAATACCGCGCCATGAACCCGCTGGGGCTGGTGCCGAGCATCGAGGAGGACGGCGGCTTCCACCTGTTCGAGAGCAACGTCATCCTGCGCTATCTGTGCAACGCGCATGCGCCCACCACGCCGCTCTACCCTACCGCGCCACGCGAGCGCGCCACCGTGGAGTCCTGGATGGAATTCCAGCAAACCGCGCTGAACCGGCCGATGAGCGGCGTGTTCCAGGCACTGATCCGCACCGCGCCGGACAAACGCGACCCGGCGGCCATTGCCGCGGCAACGGCGGAGTCGGCCGTGATCTGGGCGATCATCGACCAGCGGCTGGGCAGCATGCCGTATCTGGCCGGGAACGCGCTGACGCTGGCCGATATCCCGTTCGGCGTGCACGTGCATCGCTGGCTCAACATGGACCTGCCGACCCGGCCGGCGGCGCCCAATCTATCCGCCTGGTATCAGCGGCTGCTGGGGCGGCCGGCGTATAAGGCGCATTGCGCAGGGGTAATCTCGTAAGGCAAGCAAGGTCTTCTTTTTGTGAACAAAAAGAAGCAAAAAAAC
>DATJEA010000070.1:0-1845 GCA_035497095.1 Acetobacteraceae bacterium
TTACTTGGCTTGACCTGAAAAAAAATCTCGGGATGCTGTGTCCGGTATCGAGTGTAGCGGCTCGCGCCGACATAGATGGAGGCCGACAAACTGATGAAGCGCTGATGATGCCTATTGCTGCCGGCGTGATATGAGGATACGTCCGACGCGACGATATTTTCTGGCCGCACCGCAGCAATATTCCTCATTCGGGCAATCCGGCTCTGGCATCTGACACGACGAACCCGACCCCCGCCAGACCAAACCCGTTCTCCCCCGACCCACCGGACCGACAGCCCCAGCGCGCCCTGCCGAGCGGCAGCAGCGCGACTGCGGCAACGTGTCCCCGCACGCCCGTGCAAACCGAACCCGCCTCGCCCCGCGAGGCCAGGCCGCTGTAATTGCGGCAAAAATGGAGTCCCAACATGACGACACCCGTGAACGGCATCTACGTGCTGCAGAATGTCGTGCCGGCGCAGATCGCCGCCGCCCCGGTCGCCATCAAGGTGGTGGAGATGGCGGACGACAACGGCCAGTTATTCACCCGCGCCCAGGTGGCGCAGATGGCGGCCGGCGGCGGCACCGTGCTGGGCTACTTCAGTATCGGCGAGGCCGAGGTCTACCGTGACTATTACTCTTCCCTGCCCAAGTCGGCAATCGGCCCGGTGGATCCCAGCTGGCCCGGCAACTACCTGGTGGCCTACTGGACGCCGGCCTGGAAGGCAGTGTGCACCAGCTATATCGATCAGATGGTCGCGCTTGGCTATGGCGGGGCGTATTTCGATGTCGTCGACGTCTCCGAGTCCAACTGGGCGAAGGCGAATGCTCCCGGCGGCGACGCCAGCGGCGCGATGGTCGATCTGATCCAATCCCTGGCCGCCTATGCGCGCGCCAAGGATCCCAGCTTCAAGGTGTGGGTCAACACCTCCGGCGCCGAGAATTTGGCGACCAACAGCAAGTTCGTGAATGCGATCGACGGTGCGCTGGAGGAGGAGCTGTTCTACCAGGACAGCGGCCAGCCGCAGGCGCCGGCCGATGTCCGCTACAACCTCAATCTGCTCGGCAAGCTGGTTCAGGCCGGCAAGCCGGTGATCGCCGTCGAGTATATCAGCGGCGCGGACCGGATCGCCTCGGTGCAGGCACAGGCGGCCGCCGCCGGCATCGGCAGCTACGTCGCCAATCCGAACCTGGAACTCTCCGGTGTCAACAGCGCGGGCTTCGCCACGCTGCCGCCGTTCCAGGCGCCGGATCAGCCTCCGGCCGGTGATACGATTATCGGCACCCCCGGCAACGACACGCTCACGGCGCGCTCGGGCAGCGATACGCTGAGCGGACTTGCCGGCAACGACGTCTATGTCGTCCGCGATGCCCGCACCCAGGTGATCGAAGCGGCCGGTGGCGGCAACGACACGGTATGGGCCAGTGTGGACTACACGCTGGCCGCCGGCGCCCAGGTCGAGATGCTGCGCGTGCAGAACGCCACCGGGCTGCGGCTGGTCGGCAATGCCTACAGCCGTACCCTGCTCGGCAGTGCCGGCGCCGATACGCTGATCGGCGGCGCCGGCAATGACGACCTCAATGGCTCGACCGGCGCCGACAGCATGCACGGCGGCGCCGGCAACGACTCCTATCGCGTCGATCATGCCGGCGATCAGGTGGCCGAAGCTGCCGGTGGCGGCAACGACACGGTCTGGGCCAGCGTGGACTACACGCTGGCCGCCGGCGCCCAGGTCGAGGTGCTGCGCGCGCAGAGCGCCACCGGGCTGCGGCTGGTCGGCAATGCCTACAGCCGTACCCTGCTCGGTGGCGCCGGCGCCGACACGCTGATCGGCGGCGCCGGCAATGACGACCTCAATGGCTCGACCG
>DATJEA010000071.1:0-2691 GCA_035497095.1 Acetobacteraceae bacterium
CAGCCGCACAGTCCAGGCGACCGGCACGCCATCCAGCAGGATTTCCGGCGCGGCGCCGCGGCTGACCACCAGGCGGCCGTGTCCATCCAGGCCGCACCAGCCGGGCGCCTCGGCGGCGGCGGCGATCGCGTCGGCCAGCGGCGCCATCATGCCGTCGGCCGGCAGCACATGGCCGGACAATGCCGCCGCCAGCGCCGCTGCCGCGAGCTGCGGCTGCTGCTGCGCCAGCCGCCCGGCCGCCAGCGCCAGCCAGGCCTCACGCACATCGACGCGGCCAGTGATGGCGGCCAGGCTGGCCACCGCCGGCCCAGTCTGTCCCTGCTGCAATTGCAGCAGCGCCAATGCCAGCGCCGCCGCGTCGTCCTCCGGCGCCAACCGGCAGGCCCGCTCCAGGCTGGCCCGTGCCGCCCTCTGGTCGCCCCCGGCCAGCGCCGCCTGCCCGGCCCGGAACGCCGCGCCGGCGCGCTGCTGGAACCATTCCGTCTGGGTGACGGGGGCGGTTTCGGGATATTCCGCCGATCGCTGCGGATCAGCGTCGCGCTGCGTCATGCCGTTCAGTCGGCCGACGCACCGCTGCGCAGCGCCGCGGCCTGGCCGGGGTCTGGCTCGGCGGTGGCCGGCACATCCTCCGGCGGCAGCGCCGCGAGGTCGCCGCGCGCGTCCTTGGCGCCACGCTCGATCGCCTGCTGGAACCAGTAGCGCGCTTCCTTCACGTTGCGCTCGCCGGCCAGCGACCGCGCCAGGTAGCGGCCCAGCATCATCTGCGCCAGCGCGTGGCCGCCTTCCGCCGCCTTGCGGAACCATTTCTGCGCCTCGGGGCGGTTCCACGGCACGTCGTGGCCGCCGCCGTACAGCGCGCCGAGCGCGAACATCGCGCCGACATGGCCCTGCTCGGCGGCCTTCTGGAACAGCGCCAGCGCCTCGGCATGGTCGCGCTTGCCGCCGCGCCCGCTGACCAGCATCTCGGCCAGCGCCACCTGCGCATCGACCATGCCGACGCCGGCGGCGCGCGCGATCCAGCTGCGCCCCTCCTCCAGATTGGCCGGCACGCCGCGCCCCTCGCACAGCATGCGGCCGTACCAGAATTGCGCGTTGACCACGCCCTCGGCCGCCCGCCGCAGCCAGCGCGCCGCCTGCTGATCGTCGCGCGCGACGCCGACGCCCTCGGCCAGGCACACGCCATAGTTGAACGCCGCCACCAGGTCGCCGCCCTCGGCCGCCGCCGCGAACCATTCGCTGGTGCGCGCCGAATCTTCCGGTTGGGCCTCGCCCTTCAGCACCAGTTGCGCCAGGTCGTACTTGGCCTGCTCGACGCCGCCCTCGGCAGCCACGCGGAACCATTTCGCCGCCTCGCCGGAATCATGCGGCACGCCGGCGCCGGTCAGGTAAAGCAGGCCCAGCGAGCGCGCCGCGCCCTTGTGGCCGACCTCGGCGGCGCGGCGATACCAGTTGGCCGCCTCGGCGTGATTGGGCGGCAGCGCGCCGCCACGGGCATACAGGTCGCCGACCATCGCCGCCGAATCCGGATCGCCCTGCAAGGCCGCCCGCCGCAGCCAGGATTCGCCCTCCTGCGTGTCTTTCTTGACGCCGTTGCCCTGCATCAGCGCCAGGCCATAGCGCGCCTGGGCCGAGCGCATGCCGCGCAGCGCCGCCTGCTTGTACCAGCCCACCGCGGCCGGCACGTCCTGCGCCACGCCATCGCCGCGGTCGATCATCAGCCCGAGCAGATACATCGCGGTGCCCAGCCCGCCGAGATCGGCGGCGCGGCGGAACAGCCCGGCCACCTCCTGCAGTTGCGGCGGCGTCTGCGCCACCCGCAGCAATGCCAGCCCCAGCCCCAGGCAGCCCTGCGCGCAATCCGCCGCCGCCGAGGCGCGATACAGGTCCAGCGCCGCATCGAGGTCGCGCATCTCCTCCGGGCCCGAGGTCAGGATGAAGGCCAGCAGTGCCTTGCCGTCCGCCGAGCCGCTGTCGCTGGCCTTGCGCGCCCACTCGGCAGCTCGCACGAAGTCCGGCGCCGCGGCCTCGGTCGGCGCGAACAGCGCGATGGCCGGCCGCCCGGCCTTGCCGGGAGTGTGCGCCGCCGACTCGGCGCTGCCCTCCACCACCGTGGCGCCCCGCAGGAACAGCCCGGCCATTGCCGTCTGCGCCTCGGCGTAGCCCTGGTTCGCCGCCCGCTCCAGCCAGCGCGCGCCCTCGGCGGGGCTGGGCGGCACGCCGGCGCCCTCCAGATAGCAGCGCGCCACCAGATATTCCGCCTCGGCCAGACCGGCCTTGGCCGCCTGGCCGAGCAGCGGAAACGCCTCCGCCAGCTTGCCCTTGGCGATCAGCTTATGCGCCTCGCGCAGCTTCATCGCCGGCGAACCGACCCAGCCCTTGACCTTGCGTATCAGCCCAGCCATGCCGTCAACGGCCTCCCATGCCGCGGTACGCCCGCGTCTCCTGCTGCACCCGGCTCATGGCTCGCGCATGCTTTCGGTCGCCACCGGGATCACCCGCGACAGCATGTATTGCACGATGGTGCGCTTGCCGATCTTGATGTCGCCGGTCACCGGCATACCCGGCGCGATGCGGAAACCGGGCGGCAGGTCGTGCATCGCCATCGAGTCGATGGTGATCCGCAGCCGGTAATAGAAGTTGCCGAAATCCGCCGTGCTGCGCTGCGGCGCGGTCGAACCGGCGTTGCGGTCC
>DATJEA010000072.1:0-8656 GCA_035497095.1 Acetobacteraceae bacterium
CGGGAGCGGGTGGACGCCTATCCGCATCAATTCTCCGTCGGCATGCGCCAGCGCGTGGTGATCGCGCTGGCGCTCTGTGCCGAGCCGCGGCTGGTGATCGCCGACGAGCCGACCACCGCACTCGACGTCTCGATCCAGGCGCAGATCATCGCCCTGCTGCGCAACCTGGTGCGCGAGCACGGCACCTCGGTGATGCTGGTGACGCACGACATGGGGGTGATCGCCGAAACCGCCGACCGCGTGGCGGTGATGTATGCCGGCCGGCTGGCCGAGATCGGCCCGGTGCGCGAGGTGGTGAAGCATCCGGCGCATCCCTACTCGGTCGGGCTGATGGGCAGCATCCCGAGCCTGGTCAACCGGGTGGAGCGGCTGGCGCAGATCGATGGCGCGATGCCGCGGCTCAACGCGATCCCCAAGGGCTGCGCCTTCAACCCGCGCTGCGACAAGGCGTTCGACCGCTGCCGGGTGGAGCGGCCGGACCTGATGCCGGCCGGCAGCACGCAGGCCGCCTGCTGGCTCTATGCCGAGGAGGCCGCTCATGTCTGACACCACGATGGCCGACACGGTGCTGCAGGCGTCCGGCGTCACCCGGCTGTTCGACGTCTCGCGGCCCTGGCTGCACCGGCTGCTGGCGCATGAGAAACGGCGCTATCTGCGCGCGGTGGACGACATCAGCTTCGCCATCCCGCGCGGCACCACGCTGGCGCTGGTCGGTGAGAGCGGCTGCGGCAAATCCACCGTGGCGCGGATGGCGGTTGGCCTCTACGCGCCCAGCAGCGGCGACATGCGGTTCTACGGCCAGCAGCTCTCGGCTGCCCGCGCCCAGGCGGCGCTGCGCCGGCGCATGAACATGATCTTCCAGGACCCGTACGCCTCGCTCAATCCGCGCTGGCGGGTGAACGACATCGTCGCCGAGCCGATCCGCGCCTTCAAGCTGCTGTCCGACAAGGCGGCGATCACCGCGCGGGTCGGCGCGCTGCTCACCCAGGTCGGGCTGGCGGCGGCGGACGGCGAGAAATACCCGCATGAATTCTCCGGCGGCCAGCGCCAGCGCATCTCGATCGCCCGCGCACTGTCCAGCGAGCCCGATTTCCTGGTCTGCGACGAACCGACCAGCGCGCTCGACGTGTCGGTCCAGGCGCAGATCCTGAACCTGATGAAGGAGTTGCAGGAGCGGCTAGGGCTGACCTACCTGTTCATCAGCCATAACCTCTCGGTGGTGCGCCACATGGCCGATCGGCTCGGCGTGATGTATCTCGGCCGCATCGTCGAGATCGGCCCGGCCGAGACCATCTTCCGCACCCCGCGCCACCCCTATACCAGGCTGCTGCTGGAAGCGATCCCGGACCTGGAGATGGTCGGCGTCGCCCGCACTCCGGTCGGTGGCGAGGTGCCGAGCCCGATCGACCCGCCCTCCGGCTGCCCGTTCCATCCGCGCTGCCCGCTGGCCAATGATCGTTGCCGGGTGGAGAAGCCTCGGCATATCAGCGTGGACGGCGTCGAGGTTGCCTGTCACGCCGTGGAGGAAGGGCGCGCGTGAGCGGGAAGACAGCAAGCGGCGGGGCGCTGCCCCGCACCCCGCCAAGGGCTTAGCCCTTGGAACCCCCGACTTCTCTTATTCGGCTGATGCCAGGAAGGCGTTGAACAGCTTGGCGACCTTGCCAGGCGCCTGGACGGCCATGAAGTGGCCGCTGTCCAGTTCGACGAAGCGCGCGGCAGGGATTTTGCCGGCGACCGCCTGGGCGACAGCCGGCGGACGGACCAGATCCTGCGTGCCGCCGACGATCAGCACCGGGCAGGCGATGCGGCCGAACCCGGCTTCGATATCGGCGTTGACCAGCATGCGATAGATCGCGGCATAGCTGGAAGGGACATTGGCGATCCAGCGGGCGCGGAAGGTTTCGTAGGTGGCCTGGTCGGTGCGGGTGGCCGGCGGGTAGGAGGCGGCGAAACTCGCCTCCACCATGGCGCGCATGCCCTGCCGCTCGGTGTCATCGGCGCGGGTGAGGCCGGCGGCGCGGCGCTCCGGCGGCAGGCCGCTGGCCGGGCTGGTGGCGATCACGCAGGCGGCGCGGGCCGGGTGGCGGGCGGCGAAATGCAGCGCGATGCCGGCGCCGACCGCGGTGCCGGCCAGCGCCACCTTGCCGGTGATCGCCAGCGCGTCGAGCAGTGCCGTCAGGTCATCGACCATATCGTCGAAACTGATCGCGCCGGTGATCTTCTCCGACTGGCCGGCGCCCCTGGTGTCGTATCGCAGCACCCGGCGGCGCTCGGCGAGCGCCGGCAGCACGCCGTCCCAACTGTCCAGCGTGCCGCCCATCTCGTGGACCAGCACCAACGTCGTGGCGCCCTCCGTGCCAGGGCGGGGGTCGGTGAGTTCATAGCGCAACGCCACGCGGCCGAGGTCGATCCATCGCTTCATGATGCTACTCCGGCAGGGCAATGGCAGGGGCGGTGAGCGGGCGGCACTCCGGCGCGAACTGCAACTTCGCGTCGGCACGCGCCTGCAGCTCGTCCTGGGTCAGGCCAGGGAGCAGTTCGGTGACCAGGAAACCCCGCGGTGTCACATGCACCACCGCGACATCGGTGAAGATGCGGCGCACGCAGCCCGGCGCGGTGAGCGGCAGCAGGCAGCGCTCGCGCAGCCGGGGGGCGCCCTTGCGGGTGTTGAATTCCATGATGATCCAGACCTGCCGGGCGCAGGCGGCAAGGTCCATCGCGCCGCCGACCAGCGGGCCCTTGTTGGGGATGCGCATGTCCCAGTTGGCCAGGTCGCCATTGGCCGCGACCTCGAACGCGCCGAGCACGGTCGCGTCGATATGCCCGCCGCGGATCATCGCGAACGAAGCGGTGGAGTCGATGATGGTCGCACCTGGGGCCAGCGTGATGCGGCGGCTGCCGGCGTCGACCAGATCGCTGTCGGCATGCGCCTGGTCGGCCAGCGGGCCGGCGCCGATGACGCCGTTCTCCGCCTGGATCACCACTTCCAGCCCCGGGCGGATATAGTCGCCGCAGGCCACCGGCATGCCGATGCCGAGATTGACCACCATGCCGTCCTCGATGTCCTGCGCCGCGCGCCAGGCCATCTGCAATCGGTTGAGCGGGCGCATCCTCAGCCTCCTACCGTCAGCACGCGGTTGACGAACACGCCGCTCAACTGCACCTCGGTGGGCGGGATCGGCTGGTCCTGGGCGATGCGGACCTCGGCGATCGCCAGTTTGGCGGCGGTGGCCATGGCGGGGCCGAAATTGGCCTGGGCGTGGCGGAAGGTGAGGTTGCCCCAGCGGTCGGCGACGTCGGCGCGGATCAGTGCCAGGTCGCCGATGATGGCTTCCTCCAGCAGGTAGTCGCGATCGCCGAAGCGGCGGATTTCCTTGCCCTCGGCAAGCCGGGTGCCGAAGCCGGCCGGGGTGTAGAACGCCGGGATACCGGCGCCGCCGGCGCGTATCGCTTCGGCGAAAGTGCCTTGCGGCAGCACGGTGAGGTCGATCCTGCCGTCTTTCCACAATTCCTCGAACGGCGACAGGCCCGGCGCGTGGCCGCGTGCCGCCGAGCAGATCACCCGGCGCACCAGGCCGGCCTCGATCAGTTCATGGGTGAGCGAGAAGCGATGCGTGGCGGAGTTGGAGACCAGCGTCAGGTTGCTTGTGCCACGCTCGCGCAACGCCGCGATCAGCACGTTGGCGAAGCCCGCGCCACCGAAGCCGGAGCACAGCACCACGGCGCCGTCGGAGACGCCTTCCAGCGCCTCGGCGGCAGAGGCGACACGTTTGTCGATCGGCATTTCCATCCCTTGCGTGCAACGCATGTTTCCGGAACTGTAGCGCAGGACGCGCGCCGGAGGAATGCCGATGCCTACGCCGGAAGCTGGACGCATGCTGCTGCACTGGTCGCCGCGCTCGCCGTTCGTGCGCAAGGTGATGGTGGTGGCGCATGAACTCGGGGTGCAGGACCGGCTGGATTGCGTGCGCACCGTGGTGGGCGGCACGATCATCCATACCGGGCTGATGACCGAGAACCCGCTCGGCAAGCTGCCGACCCTGGTGCTGGCCGACGGAAGGGTGCTGTACGACTCGCATGTGATCTGCGAGTACCTCGACAGCCTGGATACCGCCCCGCGGCTGTTCCCGGTCGAGGGCGAGGCGCGGATCGCCGCACTGCGGCGGCATGCGCTGGGCGATGGCATGCTGGATGTGGCGCTGGCCTGGCTCGGTGAGCGGGCGCGGCCGGCGGAGCGGCAATCGGCTGCCCATATCGCGATGTGGCGGGCCAAGCTGCAGGCCTGCGTCGATCACCTGGAGGCCGAGGCCGAGGATCTGGCGGCGACGCCGTTCGGCATCGGCCATGTCGGAATCGGCATCGCGCTGGGCTACCTGGATTTCCGCTTCGAGCGCGAGGGGTTTCGCGCCCGGCATCCGCGTATCGGCCGCTGGCTCGACGACTTCAACGCGCGGCCGGCGGTGCTGGCCAATGTTCCTGTCGATGACGCATAGGATAGAATTGCCATGATCCAGTCCCGCATGATCGGTGACGCCAAGGTGACGCGGGTGCTGGAATATTCCGGCCCGACCCACGCGCCGGAATTCCTGTTTCCCGAGGTGCCGAAGGCCGAGCGCGACGCGCAAGTGGCGGCGCATGCGCACTGGCTGGCGCCATCGCATTACGTGCCGCATATGGATCGCTTCATCGTCACCATCCAGCTTTGGCTGGTGCAGGCCGGCGGCAACACGATCCTGATCGATACCGGCGTGGGCAACCACAAGAAGCGGGCGGCGCCGCGGATGAACATGCTGAACACCCTCGTCGTGCCGTGGCTGGAAGCGGCCGGCGCGGCGCCGGAGCAGGTGACGCATGTGGTGCACACCCATCTGCACACCGATCATGTCGGCGGCAACACGGTCGAGCGCGACGGGCGCTTCGTGCCGGCCTTCCCCAACGCGCGCTACCTGATGCCGAAGACCGATTTCGACTACTGGAAGGCGGCCTATGACGGCGGCGACACCATGGTGCAGGCCGGCTCGTTCGCCGACAGCGTGTTGCCGGTGCTGGAGGCCGGGCTGGTGGATTTCTATGACGACGGCAAGGAACTCGCCGGCTGCCTGGCGCCGGAGCCGGTGCCGGGCCACTCGCCGGGACTGACCGCGCTGCGGCTGCGCTCGAACGGCGAGGAGGGGTATTTCTCCACCGACACCATGCACAGCCCGATCCAGATCGCCAATCCGCACTGGAACGATCGCTACATCGTCCGGCCCGATCAGGCGCGCGAGTCGCGGGCCAAGGTGCTGGCGCGGGCGGCGGAACGCGAGGCGCTGATCATGCCGTTCCACTTCGGCGCGCCGTATTGCGGCTATGTCCGCCGGCAGGGCGACGGCTACCGCTTCGAGCCGGCCGCCTGGTAGCCGCCTACAGCGCCGCCTCGCTGCCCAGCAGCACGGTGACCTGGCTGGACAGCACGCCGCCATTGCCATGCGCGATGGCGACCTCGCAATTCGCCACCTGCCGCGCGCCGCATTCGCCGCGCAGCTGCCGCGCCGCCTCGATCAGCAGCAGCAGGCCGTACATGCCGGGATGGCAATAGGACAGCCCGCCGCCGGCGGTGTTGACCGCGAGCCGGCCGCCCGGCGCGATGGCGCCCCCGGCAACGAAACGGCCGCCCTCGCCCTTGGGGCAGAAGCCGAGGTCTTCGAGGAACAGGATCGTGTTGATGGTGAACGCGTCGTAGAGCAGCGCCGCATCGACGTCCTGCGCCGCGAGGCCGGCCATCGCGTAGGCCTGGGCGCCCGAGACCGCGGCGCCGGTGGTGGTAAGGTCGGGCATGCCCGAGATCGAGGCATGCGACAGGCACTCGCCGACCCCGAGCACATAGGCGGGCGGCCGCTTCAGGTCGCGCGCGCGGGCGGCCGAGGTGAGGATCACCGCGCCGCCGCCATCGGTCACCAGGCAGCAGTCGCGCACGCTGAGCGGATAGCTGACCATGCGCGCCTCCAGCACCTGCTGGATGCTGAGCGGCGCCTTCTCCCAGGCCACCGGATTGAGCAGCGCCCATTGCCGGGCAGCCACCGCCACCTCGGCCAGTTGCTCGCGGGTGGTGCCGAATTCATGCATGTGGCGCGAGGCGGCCAGGGCGTAGGCGCTGGCCGGCAGGAACGGCCTGTACGGCGTCTCATACGGATTGTATTCGCGCGGGCTGGCGGCGGCGCGGCTGACGCTGCGCTGGGTGCTGCCATAGGCGATCAGCGCCACCTCGCACAGCCCATGCTCGATCGCCGCCATCGCGTGCGCCACGTGCGACATGAACGAGGAGCCGCCGATCCCCGTCCCGTCCTGGTAGCGCGGGCGCAGGCCGAGATAGTCGCACAGGCTCAGCGTCGGCATGCGCAACTGCGAGGCGGCGGTGAACACGCCGTCGACATCGGCGAGGCCGAGGCCGCAATCGGCCAGCGCGCGGAAGGTCGCCTGCGCCATCAGGTCGACCGGCGAGGTGCCGGGCGCCACCTGGCCAAGCTCGGACTCGGCCGCGCCGACGATGGCGATGCTGCCGCGGCTGAGCCCGCTCATGCCCCGGCCTCCGCCGGCACGAAGACCGGGTAGGGCGGCTGCTCGCCGTTCTCCGGATGCATCCGAACGCGCACCCGCTGGCCGATGCGCACCGCCATCGGGTCGGCCTGCTCGACCCGGCTCATCATGCGGAAGCCTTCGTCGAGATCGATCAGCGCCACGTTATGCGGATCGGCGCCGCGGGTATGCACCACGGTGGTGGCGTAGACGGTGCCGAGGCCGGCGGAGACCCGCCACTCCAGCGTATCGGTGCCGCTGCCGGGCGCGATCACCCGGGGGTAGAACACCGCCTTGCCGGTCGCGCTATCGTATTGATAGGCCAGTTCGCCGTTGCGGCAATGCGCGACGTATACCCCGTTGGGCGAGTCGGTTTTCAGGTCCTGCATCGCGCGTCCTCCCGGCTTCGGGTCGATCCTATCCGCCGCACGCCATCGCTGCCAGCCGGGGATTTCCGCGCCGGCGCCGGGCGGGATAGGATCGCCGCAACAGGGCAGGGGACGGTTCATGGGTCAGATCGACGGCAAGGTCGCTTACATCACCGGCGGCGCATCGGGCATCGGCGCCGCCTGCGCGCGGGTGCTGGCGCGCGAGGGCGGGCGGGTGGTGATCACCGATCTCGACGATGCGGCCGGCCAGGCGCTGGCCGCCGAACTGGGCGCGGCGGCGCTGTTCCTGCACCAGGACGTGACCGAGGAGGCGGCCTGGCCCGGTCTGATCGCCAGTGCCGAGCGGCATTTCGGCCGGCTGGACATCATGGTCGCCAACGCCGGCATCGCGGTGTTCGGTTCGGCGCTGGAGATGTCGCTGGCCGAGTGGCGGCGGCAGACCGCGGTGAATCTGGACGGCGTGTTCCTCTCGGTGAAGCACGCGGTGCCGGCGATGCGCCGCGCCGGCGGCGGTTCGATCGTGCTGATGTCCTCGATCGCCGGGCTGCGCGGTTCGCCCAATCTCGCCGGCTACAGCGCCACCAAGGGCGCGGTGCGGCTGTTCGCCAAGTCGATGGCGCTGGAATGTGCCTATGCCGGCGACAACATCCGGGTCAACTCGGTGCACCCCGGCATCATCGTCACCCCGCTCTGGGCCAAGGCGGCGCGGCCGGAAGGCGGCGGGCTGAACGCGGCCCTCGACCCGCAGGCGATCGCGCGGGCGACGGTGCCGCTCGGCGCGCCGGCCGACCCGGAGGAGGTGGCGCTCGGCGTGCTGTTCCTGGCCAGCGACGCCTCGCGCCACATGACCGGCGCCGAACTGGTGATCGATGGCGGCATGACCGCCGGCGGCATGCGGCGGCCCGGCGGCTAGCCGCCACGCCCGCCAGGGCTCTCGCATCGGACCAACCGCTCCGAATCGATCGGCCGATCCGCATCCCCTGGGACGAAATCCATCCCAAACGGAATCCGCCATCGCGGCGGCGTGTTGAGGCCCAGCGGAGAGAGGCAAGGAAGGCCTTCTTTTTGTGAACAAAAAGAAGCAAAAAAACTTCATGACGGCGCTTCGCGCCCTTGTGGCTGGAAACTCCGCCCTCTCCGCCCGCCCGGTGTTGCAAGGCGAATGAAGTTTTTTGCGCGCTTTTTTACAAAAAAGCGCCGCTTGCTTGCTGACACGCCGCGCCGCCGGATGCCGCCGACAGGCGAAATCGCTCCCTGATTGTGCTTGCAGCGAGGCGCAAATGTCATTACAACTGACATTCATGCACCCCGCCACCGCACTCGGCCGACGCTATCTCCCCCACATCGCCGATCTGTGCGCCGGTGTGGCCGCGGTCGCCGCCCGCCACCGGGCGTTGGCGCCGCTGCTGGTGCTGGTCTGGGTCCGCCTGCGCCGCACCCTGGCGCGGCTCGACCGGCTCGCGCTGCGCTGGCAGCAGGGCCGCCTCCACCCGCGTCCGCGCCGCAGCCGGTCCCAACGCCTGCCGCCGCAGATTCATCCGGCCGAAGCCTGGCGCCATCGCCGCACGCCCCAGGGCCATGCCTGGCTGATCCGCCTGCACCAGCCGCTGGCGCAATACGCGCCGCGCATCCAGCTTCTGGTCGATGATCCGGAGATCGCCGCCCTCTGCGCCGCCGCCCCGCAGGCCGGCCGGCTGCTGCGCCCGCTCTGC
>DATJEA010000073.1:0-4542 GCA_035497095.1 Acetobacteraceae bacterium
TCGGGGTCGGACAACTCAAGCAGGTTGCGGCCCTTGAAGCGGACCTGGCCGGCAATCCGCCCCGGCGGCTCCTGGATCAGCCGCAGAATCGACATCGAGGTGACGGACTTGCCGCAGCCGCTCTCGCCGACGATGGCGACCGTCTCGCCGGCGTCGATCGAGAACGAGAGCCCTTCGACCGCGCGCACCACCCCGTCCATGGTGCCGAAATGCGTCTGCAGATTGTCGACTTCGAGCAATGCCATGACGGTCAGATCCTCTTGGCCATGCGCGGGTCGAGCGCGTCGCGCAGGCCGTCGCCGAGCAGGTTCACCGCCAGCACGGTGACCGACAGGAAGGCCGCCGGGAAGAACACGATATACGGCTTCACCTGCCACAGCGCCCGGCCCTCGGCCATGATGTTACCCCAGGACGGCGTGGTGGGCGGCGTGCCGGCGCCGAGGAAGGACAGGATCGCCTCGGTGATCATCGCGGCCGCGCAGATGAAGGTTGCCTGCACCATCATCGGCGCCAGGGTATTGGGCAGAATGTGCTTCCAGATGATCTTCGGCATCCGGGTGCCGGACGCCACGGCGGCTTCCACATAGGGTTGCTCGCGCAGCGACAGCACGATGCCGCGCACCAGGCGGGAGACGCGCGGCACCTCGGCGATGGTGATCGCCAGGATCACGTTGCCGACGCTGCCACGGGTCAGTGCCATCAGCGCGATCGCCAGCAGGATCGACGGAATCGACATCAGCCCGTCCATGATCCGCATGATGATGGCATCCAGGATGCGCACGAAACCGGAGATCACCCCGATCGCCATGCCGAACACCGAGGAGAAGAACGCCACCGCGAAGCCCACCTCCAGCGACACCCGGGTGCCGTACAGCACGCGCGAATACACGTCCCGGCCGAGCATGTCGGTGCCGAACCAGTACAGTTCCGAGGGCGCCCTGGTGCGCTTGGCCGGGGCCAGCGCGGTCGGGTCGACGGTGCCAAGGAACGGGGCGAAGATGCCCATCAGAATGATCAGCACCAACAGCGCGCCGCCGGCGGTGACCGTCGGATAGCGATAGAGCATCATCATCAGCCAGCCACGCTGGCGCCGCTCGGGCAGCACATCGCGCAGCACAGGGGCGGCAGTCACATCGGCGGCGGTCAACTCGCCACGTCGCATGGTTGTTGTGCTCATCAGTAACGAATCCTAGGGTCGAACAGGGTGTAGAGCAGATCGACGAGAAGATTGACGATGACGTAGGAGAAGCTGAACAGCAGCACCACGCCCTGGATCACCGGATAGTCGCGCCGCAGGATGGCATCCACCGTCAGTCGGCCGAGGCCGGGAATCGCGAACACGCTTTCTGTCACCACCGCGCCGCCGATCAGCGCCGCGAAGCCGATGCCGATCACCGTCACGATCGGCACCGCGGCGTTCTTCAGCGCGTGGATGTAGAGAATCTTCTGCTGATCGAGCCCCTTGGCCCGCGCGGTGCGGATATAATCCTGGGTCAGCACATCCATCATGGTGGCGCGGGTGAAGCGGGCGATCAGCGCCAGATAGATCGCCCCCAGCGCGAAGGACGGCAGCGCCAGGTTGGATAGCCAGGGCAGGACGCCGCGCGCGATCGGCGTGTAGCCCTGCACCGGAAACCAGTCGAGCTGCAATGCGAACACATAGGCCAGCACGTAGCCGATCACGAACACCGGCACCGAGAAGCCGAGCACCGCGATGACCATCACCGAGCGGTCGATCCAGGTGTTCTGCTTCCAGGCCGCCACCACGCCCATCGGGATCGCCAGCAGGATGGCAAAGATCAGCGTCAGCGCCATCAGCGAAATGGTCGGCTCCAGCCGCTGCTCGATCATGTGCGACACCGGCAGGTTGGTGAAGATCGAGGTGCCGAGGTCGCCGTGGATGATATGCCAGCACCACTCGCCGAAGCGGATCAGGAACGGCCGGTCGAGCCCGAGCGACTCGCGGATGCGCTCCACATCGGCCGGCGTCGCCTGGTCGCCGGCGATGATCGCCGCCGGGTCGCCGGGCGCGAAATACAGCAGGCTGAACACGAACAGCGCGACCGTCGCCATGACGGGAATCGTCGCGAGGATGCGGCGGATGACATAGGCGAACATATCCTGGGCATCTCCCTATCGTAGTTCCCGCACATAGCGGCTCAGGCCTTCTCGCCACCTCGGAATGCCGAACGCGACGCCCTTATCACACCCGGCACGCTCAATCACACCCGGCCGCACAACGCGCCTGCGGCCGATGTTACAAAACTCCGCCGGCCATGCGCCAGTAGGCGCCCAGCCCCGCGTCGGTATCCAGCTTGCGCATCGCTCCGGCGCCACCGCAAGAGCGATGATGCCGGGCGAGGTCACCCGGCTGCCGCCATGGCACCGGATGGCCTCGCGCGGTTACAAAAGTCATGCTTTGCCACGTAACTCCCGCGCCCCGGCGCGCCGCCGGTCAGCTCCGGCGGATATTCCAGAACGTCGCGAAGCCGTTGTTCACGTGGCTCAGATTCGCCCGATAGGCGGTCGGCTGCTGATACTGCCCGAGCGGGTAATATGGCACGTCCTGCATCGCCTGCACCTGCATGTCCTGGCAGATCTTCTGCTGGCTGGCGAGGTTCGGCGCCTGGAACCAGGCGTTGCGCAGCCGCTCAAGCTCCGGGCTGGTGCACCAGCCGGGCCACGAGCCGGGCTGGTCGCCGTTGCCGCGCAGCGCGATGTGCCCGGCCGGATTGATGTGGTCGGTGCCGGCCCAGCCGGTGACGAACATGCTCCAGCCACCCTGCTCCACCGGGTCCTTCTTGTTGCGCCGCTGTAGCATGGTGCCCCAGTCGGTGGTGACGTAATCGACGTTCATGCCGCATTTCTGCATCATGTCGGCGCCGATATCGCCCAGCGCCTTCAGCGTCACATAGTCGCTCGGCACCATCAGCACGGTCTTCTCACCAGCGTAGCCGGCCGCCTTCAACATCTCCTTGACCTTGGCGTAGTCGCGCTTGCCCTTCAGCGGCTCCAGACCGACATCGCTGGCCATCGGCGTTCCCGGACAGAACATGCCGAGCGGGGTGTAGTACATCTCCGGATTATTGCCGACGATCGCCTGCATGAAATCCGCCTGGTTGATCCCGTACATCAGCGCGCGCCGCACCGCCGGGTTGTTGAACGGCGTTTGCAGATGATTCGGCCGCATCATCTCCACGCCACCGGTGGGGTCCAGCACCGCGACCTTCACATTCGGGTTGCGCTGCATCAGCGGCATCAGGTCGTGGGTGAGATACTCCCACCAATCCTGTTCGCCGCTCTGCAACGCCCCCGCCGCGGTGGACGCGTCCGGCAGCGTGTGCCACTCCACCCGGTCGAAATGCACCACCTTCGGCCCGGCGGTCCAATCCGGCGCGCCACCCTCGCGGGGCCGGTACTTGTCGAACTTCTCATAGACGTTGAGCGAACCGCTCACCCGCTCATCGGCCTTGTAGCGGAACGGCCCGCTGCCGATGATTTCGCTGATCTGCTTGAACGGGTCGGTATTCGCCAGCCGCTCCGGCAGCATCGCGCACATCGGGCTGGGCGATTTGCCCAGCGCATCCGGCAGCAGCGGGAACGGCCGCTTGAGGCGGAACTGGATCACCTTGTCGCTCGGCGCCGACAACTCGTCGGTTGCCTGCATCAGCGCGTCGCCGAACGCATCCCGCCGCGCCCAGCGCTTGATGCTGGCCACGCAGTCGCGCGCCAGCACCGGCGCGCCGTCATGCCACAGCAGCCCGTCGCGCAGCGTCAGCTTCCACAGCTTGTCGTCGTTCTCGACGGTATGGCCCTGCACCATCTGCGGCGAGACCTGGTATTTGCCGTTCTGGCCATACAGCGTGTCGAACACCATGTAGCCGTGGTTGCGGGTCACATAGGCCGTGGTCCAGTGCGGATCGAGGAACGACAGATCGATCTGCGGAATGAATTTCAGCGTGGTCTGCGCCTGGGCGCGAACCACGCCAGGCAGCGCCAGCATCCCGGTGGCGGCGGCGGCGGAAGCGAGAAAGCTGCGGCGTTTCATGTGGTGGTCCCCCTCACGATCGTTTTGCATGTTCAGCTACCAGTGCCAGCTACTCGGCCGGCCGCACCTCTCCCGGGTGCCAGGATGATCGTCTCCGGCTGCCATGCTAACCGACAATCGCAGCGCCCGGCAGAGGATTTCCATCCAATCCGCCGGCCTGGCGCAAAATTCTGCCGCTGCCGGAACCATCGCCTCCGCCCGACCATCGCCGGCCGGTAGCGCGGCGCGGGACAGCCATGGTACTGTGCCATCCGGCCGCGAGGCCGCCACCACCGAGGTCGCATGCCTTTGCCCGATGAAACCGCTACCGCGCCAGCCCGCTGGATCACCCCCGACCTGATGCTGCGCGGCATGCAGTTCCTGCGCTTCGGCACGGTCGGCGTGGCGGGCTTCGTGGTGGATACGCTGGTCGTCTATGGCCTGCGCGGCTGGCTCGGGCTGTATCTCGCCGGGATGGTCTCCTATCTGGTCGCCGCCTCGGGGAATTTCGTGCT
>DATJEA010000074.1:0-13723 GCA_035497095.1 Acetobacteraceae bacterium
CTGTTTCGCCCCCATGAACCCCTCTGGCTTTCGCCTTGGAGGCAATGGTGGAGGCGCCGGGTACCGCCCCCGGGTCCACAACGCTTATTCCACGCACCGTTTATCGCCATAGCCAGCAAGCTGGCAGCCGGAATATAGGCACTCCCAGCGCCGATTGAAAGGGACATCAGATGGCTCTTACGCAGCAGCAGAACGCCGAGATCGCGGCCCAGCGCGCCCAGGCCGCCAGCACCGCCCGCGCCACCGTGCCGGCGCTGGAGGCGCTGCTGTTCACCGCCTTGCCGGTGCTGGACCACGGCTTCGTGCGGGCGATCGACTACATGGGCGATGACGCCGCGGTGGTGCAGGCCGCCCGCGTCTCCTACGGCCGCGGCACCCGCAAGGTGAGCGAGGATGCCGGGCTGATCCGCTATCTGATGCGCCACCGCCACACCACGCCGTTCGAGATGTGCGAGATCAAGTTCCACGTGAAACTGCCGATCTTCGTCGCCCGGCAATGGATCCGCCACCGCACCGCCAACGTCAACGAGTATTCCGCCCGCTACTCCATCCTCGACCGCGAGTTCTACATCCCGGCGCCCGAGCAACTGGCGGCGCAATCGTCGGTAAACCGCCAGGGCCGCGGCGCGGTGCTGGAAGGCCAGGAGGCAGCCGACGTGCTCGACATCCTGCGCGGCGACGCCACCCGCACCTACGACCACTACGCCGCGATGCTGAACGAGGACGAAGACGGCCAGCCGCTCGACCCCTCCCGCCAGGGCCTGGCCCGCGAACTGGCGCGGATGAACCTGACGCTGAACACCTACACCCAATGGTATTGGAAGACCGACCTGCACAACCTGCTGCACTTCCTGTCGCTGCGCGCCGACCCGCACGCGCAATACGAAATCCGCGCCTATGCCGAGGCCATGCTGGAGATGCTGCGCGCCTGGGTGCCGATCACCTGCGCCGCGTTCGAGGACTACCGCATGGGCGCGGTCACCTTCTCGGCCACCATGCTGGCGGTGCTGAAGCGGATGCTGGCCGGCGAGGCGGTGGAGCAGAAGGGCAGCGGACTGTCGAAGCGCGAATGGACGGAGATGATGATGGCGCTGGGACGGGAGGGTTGACGACGGTCATTACGATTCGATCGGCTGTTTCAAATCCCGGCGACAAAACGGAGTGCGGCAAACACAATCGTCTTCACTGGATTACCCCGTGGTGCCGTTGCACGGCGGGGGCGCAACCTTATATTCCGATAGTCATTGTCGGGACCGCCCCGGATGACCGGCGCGCATACCCCGCGCTCGATCGTCTACCGGGTCGGTACAGGAGTGATGCGCAATGCCCGCTCGGCGCGCCGGAAGGGACTTTCCCGTGGTCTGCGTCGGTGGTTCGGCGGGCGGCCTCGACGCCTATATCCGATTGCTGGAGCATCTGCCGCCAGACCTCGGCGTCGCGATCGTCATCGTCAACCATCTGCGCCTGGTCGCCACCAGGCTGCATGAGATCCTGCCGCGCCACACGGCGATGCCGGTTGAACTGATCACCGAACGCCTGCTGATCGAGCCCAATCACGTCTTCATCATCCCGGAAAAGCGCGATTTGCACGTGCTGGAAGGCGAATTCCGCCTCCTGCCCATCTCCAAGCCGCGCGGCTGGCCAGACGTGATCACGGTCTTCCTGCGCTCGCTCACGGCGAATTGGGACGGCCAACTCATCGCCGTCATCGTCTCCGGCTATGATGGCGACGGCGCCGCGGCGCTGTGTGGCATCAAGGAGGTCGGCGGCATCACCATCGCGCAGACACTGGACACCGCCCAGCAACCGGACATGCCGGAAAGCGCAATCGCCAGCGGCTGCATCGATTTCATCCTGTCGCCCGAAGATATCGGCCGACAGATAGCGCGCATCACCGGCAATGGCTCGGACGCCACCGCACCCGGCGCTGGTGCTGGGCGCGGTCTATGATCCGGTTGAACCATGATCATCATGACGCATAACCATCACGGGTACGCATAGATCGTGATTATCGTATTCGGCTCGATCAACCTCGACCTGATCTTCCCATTGCCACACCTGCCGGCCGCCGGGCAGACCGTGCTCGGCCCCGACATGCGCATCGAGCCGGGCGGCAAGGGCGCCAACCAGGCGGTGGCGGCGGCGCGCGACGGTGCTGTGGTGCTGTTCGCCGGCTGCGTCGGGCGCGATGCGCTGGCCGAGGACGCGCTGCGCCTGCTGCGCGCCTCCGCGATCGACCTGAGCCGCGTGCTGGCCACCGACCGCGCCACCGGCTGTGCGGCGATCTGCGTTGACGCCGAGGGCCGCAACCTGATCGCGGTGGCCAGCGGCGCCAACCTGGAGGCCCGCCATGCCCAGGTGGAGGACGCGCTGCTCGGGCGCGACACCACGCTGCTGCTGCAAATGGAGGTGCCGGCCGCCGAGACCGAGGCGCTGATCCATCGCGCCCACGCCGCCGGCGCCCGCATCATCCTCAACCTCGCCCCGGCCGCCCCGCTCGCCCCTGACGCGCTGCGCAAGGTGCACCTGCTGCTGGCCAACGAGGACGAGGCCGGCTTCCTCGCCGCCGCCCATGCCTGCCCGCCAACCGCCGCTGCGCTGCACGCAGCCCTCGGCATCGGCGTGGTGGTGACGCTGGGCGAACAGGGCGTCGACGCCGCCACCGCCGATGGCGCCTGGCGCCTGCCGGCCGCACCCATCGAGGCGGTCGACACCACCGGCGCCGGCGACTGCTTCACCGGCGTGCTGGCGGCATCTCTGGATCGGGGCCTGCCGCTGGAGCAGGCACTGCGCCGGGCGTCGGCGGCTGCGGGGTTGTGCTGCATGAAGGCGGGCACGCAGGGCAGCATGCCCGAAGCGCAGCAGACAGACAGCGCAGAAAAGGTCTTCTTTGTTTGAAAACAAAGAAGCAAAAAAACTTCATTCGCCTTGCAACCCCGGAGTGGCGGAGACCGCCTACACTCCAACGGATAAAAAGTTTTTTTGCTTCTTTTTGTTCACAAAAAGAAGTGCTTCCTAACTGACTACAATCTTAGGCCCGCCAGCCGCCCCCAGCCCCGCTTCGATCTTCGCCCAGACTCGCGCCGCCAGTGCGGAGTAAGCCTGCGACGCATGGCACTCCGGGTCCAGCGCCACAATCGGTGTGCCGGCGTCCGACGCGGTGCGCACCTCCAGCACCAGCGGGATTTCGCCGAGGAACTCGCAGCCCAGCCGCTCGGCCTCCAGCCGCGCGCCGCCATGGCCGAAAATCTCCGAGCGTTCGCCGCATTTCGGGCAGCAGAAGAAGCTCATGTTTTCCACCAGCCCGAGCACCGGCACCCGCGTGCGCTCGAACATCCGCACCCCGCGCCTGGCGTCCAGCAATGCGATGTCCTGCGGGGTGGAGACGATCACCGCGCCGGCCAGCGTCACCCGCTGCGCCATGGTGAGCTGCGCGTCGCCGGTGCCGGGCGGCATGTCGACGATCATGATATCGAGCGGCGGCCAGGCCACCTGGCCCATCATCTGTTCCAGCGCGCCCATCACCATCGGGCCGCGCCAGATCATCGGGGTGTCCTCCTCGACCAGGAAGCCGATCGACATCACCTTCAGCCCCCAGGCGTCGAGCGGGATCATCTGGTCGCCCTGCACCTCCGGCTTGCGGTTCAGCCCGAGCATGCGCGGCAGGCTGGGGCCGTAGATATCGGCGTCCAGCAGGCCCACCTTCAGCCCCTGCCGCGCCAGCGCCACCGCCAGATTGACCGCGGTGGTGGATTTGCCGACGCCGCCCTTGCCCGAGGCCACCGCGACGATCGCCCGCACATCGGGCAGCAGCACCTGCTTGTCGGCGGCGTGGCCGGCCGGCCGGCCGTGATGCCCGCGCGGCGGCGCGGCGGCCGGGGCAGGGGCGGCGGCGCGGTGCGCGGTCAGCACGGCGGTGGCGTTCTTCACCCCCGGCTGGGCGGCCAGGCTCGCCTCCACCTGGCGGCGCACCGGCTCCATCGCCGCCGCGTGGGCGCGATCGGTCAGCAGGCTGACATGCACCAGCCCGTCTTTCACGGCGATATTATCCACCAGCCCGGCGGTGACGATGTCGCGCCCGCTGGCCGGGTCGGCGATACCGCGCAACGCCGCGCGCAGTGCGTCGGCGTCGAGCGGCGATGGCGATGATGAGGTCATGCGCTTGAAAACCCTCCGGAGCCTGTCGATATATGCAGTTGCCATGGGTAGGGTATGGCGCGCGCCGCCCGTCCTGCCAATGGCCCCGTTCGAGGCCTCGCCTGCCGCCGCGATCACGCGACGACCGACGGGGCCGATTTTATGCGACCAAACTTTCGTTTACCCCGGCTATCGGCTACAGCTACCGGCCGCTGGCAGATACAGGAGCGTCTCGACCCGATGTCTTGGAACAATGGCGGCCCCAGTGGCTCAGGCGGGGGCGGCTCTGGCGGGGGTTCGCGTCCCGGTTCGGGCAATGACTCCGGTGGCGGGTCTGGTGACGGCAATCGGCCGGCCAGCCCCTGGGGTAATCCTGGCGGGGCGCGGCCCGAACGCCCGCAGCGGCCACCCGGCGGCGGCGGCCCGCGCGGCCCGTGGGGCGGCGGCGGTGGTGGTGGCGGCGGTGGCCAGCCGCCGGACCTCGACGAACTGATCGCTCGGCTGCAGGCGTTCCTGCGCGGTTTCATTCCGCCCGGCTTCGGCGGTGGCGGCGGCCCGCGTTCCGGCGGCGGCGGCAGCTTCCCGGCCAAGCGCGGCGCGTTTCTGGTGGTGGTGGTGGCGCTGGTGCTGTGGGGCGCCAGCGGTTTCTATCGCGTGCAGCCGGACGAGCAGGGCGTGGTGCTGCGCTTCGGCGCCTATAACCGCACCACCTTTCCCGGCCTGAACTACCATATCCCGTGGCCGGTGGAGAGCGTGCTGCGCCCGGCGGTGACCCGGGTCAACCGGGTGGAGATCGGCTATCGCAGCCAGGATTCCAACGCCCGCGGCGGCCAGGTGTCGCGCGACGTCACCACCGAGGGGCTGATGCTGACCGGCGACGAGAACATCGTCGACATCAACTTCACCGTATTCTGGCGCATCCGCGACGCCGGCGCCTATCTGTTCGCCACCCGCAACCCGGCCGAAACCGTCAAATCCGCCGCCGAGAGCGAGATGCGCGAAGTGATCGGCCGCACCCCGATCCAGCCCGCCCTGACCGACGCCCGCGCCTCGATCGAGGCGGCGGTGAAGAAGGGCGTGCAGGGCATGATGGACCAGTACGGCTCCGGTGTTGAAATCACCCAGGTGCAGTTGCAGAAGGTCGACCCGCCGGCCGCGGTGATCGAAAGCTTCCGCGACGTGCAGCGTGCCCAGACCGATGCCGAGCGGCTGCGCAACGAGGCCGATACCTACCGCAACGACATCGTGCCCCGCGCCCGTGGCGATGCCGCCAGGCTGGTGGCCGAGGCCGATGCCGACCGTCAGGTCTCCGTCACCAAGGCGACCGGTGAGACCGAACGCTTCCTCTCGGTGCTGAAATCCTACGACCTGGCCAAAGACGTCACCATGAAGCGGCTGTACCTGGAGACCATGCAGGATATCCTGAGCAGCACGCCGAGCGTGATCGTCGATGACCGGCTGCAGGGCGTCGTGCCCTATCTGCCGCTCACCGGCGCCGATACCGGGGGCGCCGGCCGTTCGCCGGCGCCCCCGGCGGTGCTGCATCCCGAAACATCTACCGGCTCGGGAGCACCCCAGCGATGAACCGCATGGCAATCGCCCTGGTGGCGCTGCTGGTGGTGGTGCTGATCATCGCCGGCTCCACCCTGTTCACCGTCAACCAGACCCAGCAGGTGCTGATCACCCAGTTCGGCCAGCCGGTGCGGGTGATCACCAAGCCCGGCCTGCACGCCAAGCTGCCGCTGATGCAGACCGCCATCGTGTTCGACCGCCGCCTGCTGGACTACGCGGTGGCGCCGGAGGAGGTGATCCTCGGCGACCAGCGCCGGGTGATCGTCGACAGCTTCGTGCGCTTCCGCATCACCGATCCGCTGCGCTACTATCAGGCGGTCGGCCCCACCGAGGATGGCATTCGTGCCCGGTTGAACTCGGTGGTGTCCTCGGCGCTGCGCCGCGTGCTGGGCAGCGAGCAGTTGCTCAACGTGCTGTCCTCGGCGCGTGGCCGGATCATGACCTCGATCCGCGACCAGGTGAACACCGAGATGGCCGGCTTCGGCGTTTCGGTGGACGATGTGCGTATCCGTCGCGCCGACCTGCCGGAGGAGAACACCCAGGCGATTCTGAGCCGGATGAAGTCCGAGCGGCAGCGCGCCGCCGCCCAGTTGCGCGCCGAGGGTGCCGAGGCCGCCGCCAAGGTGCGCGCCGACGCCGAGCGGGAAAAAACCGTGCTGCTGGCCCAGGCCCGCGCCACCGCCGACAAACTGCGCGGCGAGGGCGAGGCGAAGGCGATCACCATCTATGCCGACGCCTTCAACAAGGACACCCACTTCTTCCGGGTGTGGCGCACCTTGCAGGCCTATCGCGAGGCATTCGCCAAGGGCAAGTCCCGGCTGGTGATGAGCCCCGGCGACGCCTTCCTCAAGATGCTGCGTGAGGCGCCAACGCCGGAGGATACCGCGCCGGCGAAATAGCCATCCGCGGGGCGCGGCACCCACCGCGCCCCGTGACGGTGCTTGCCGCGGCGTCCCGGCAAGCCCACATTTGCGGTCCTGTCCCAAGCTCGACGGCATTCTCAAGGGAAACCACCTGATGCGCCTGCTGCAGTCTCGCGCCCTCCGGGCCTCCGCCATCGCCGCCGCGGTGCTGCTCGCCGCCCCGGTGCTGCCATCGGCGGTCGGACTCGCCGCACCAACCGCCCAGGCCCGCTCGGCGCCGGAGAGCTTCGCCGACCTGGCGGAATCGCTGCTGCCGGGGGTGGTCAACATCTCCTCCAGCCAGAATGTCAGCCCGCGTGCCGGGCCGGACATGCCGGTCTTTCCGCCCGGCTCGCCGTTCGAGAAGTTCTTCAAGGACTTCATGGACAGGAATCGCGGTGGCCAGAACGGCAAGCCGGCGCCGCTGCGGCGGATGCAGAGCCTCGGCTCCGGCTTCGTGGTCGATCCCTCCGGAATCATCGTCACCAACAACCACGTGATCGATGGCGCCGACGAGATCACCGTCACCTTCCATGACGGCAGCACGCTGAAGGCCAAGCTGCTCGGCCGCGACGACCGCACCGACCTCGCGGTGCTGGAGGTCAAGCCGACCAAGCCGCTGCATGCGGTGGCGTTCGGCGACTCCGACAAGGCGCGGGTCGGCGACTGGGTGCTGGCGATCGGCAATCCGTTCGGCCTCGGCGGCTCGGTCACCGCCGGCATCATCTCGGCGCGCGGCCGCGACATCAGCCAGGGGCCTTACGATAATTTTATTCAGACCGACGCCGCAATCAACAAGGGCAATTCCGGCGGCCCGCTGTTCAACATGGCCGGCGAGGTGATCGGCATCAACACCGCGATCTACTCGCCCTCCGGCGGCTCGATCGGCATCGGCTTCTCAATCCCGGCCAACCTGGCCAAGACCGTGGTCGCCCAGTTGCGCGATTTCGGCCATGCCAGGCGCGGCTGGCTCGGCGTGCGCATCCAGCAGGTGACGCCGGATATCGCCGAAAGCCTCGGCCTGAAGGAACCCACCGGCGCGATGATCGCCGGCGTCAACGATGGCGGCCCGGCCGACGTGGCCAAGCTGCGCAACGGCGACGTGATCCTGAAATTCAACAACCAGGACGTGAAGGAGATGCGCACCCTGCCGCGCATCGTCGCCGAAACCGACATCGGCAAGGACGTGCCGGTGCTGGTCTGGCGCGATGGCCGTGAACTGGTGCTGACCGCCAAGGTCGGCGAGATGCCGGACGACCAGAAACAGGCCTCGGCCGCACCGGACAAGCCCTCGGCGCCGCAATCCCTGGAACTGGCCGATCTCGGCCTGAAGCTGGAGCCGATCACTGACGACACCCGCGACAAATACCAGCTCAACGCCGACCAGAAGGGCGTGCTGATCACCGAGGTGGCCAGCGGCACCCCGGCCGCCGACAAGGGCCTCAAGCCCGGCGACGTGATCGTCGAAGTGCAGCAGGAAGAGGTGAAGACCCCGGCCGACGTGCAGGACCGGGTGGAGAAGATGCGCAAATCCAGCCGCAAATCGGTGCTGATGCTGGTGCAGAACGCCGACGGCCTGAAATGGGTGCCGCTGTCGCTCGGCCCCAACGAGCGCAAGCCGGGCTGAGCCTGCCGGGCTGAGCAAGTCGCTGGGCGGTGCAGCCGCGCCGCCCAGCCCCGCCCTGGCAGGTCGCGTCAGGCCTCCAGCCCCTCGATGAACCGGGTCAGCAGGCCGCCGATCACCTCGGTATTGTAGCCGCCCTCCTGGATCAGCGCGCAGTCCAGCCCGGACTTGCCGATCATCTCGCCGGCCCGCGCAAACCCGTCGGCCGTCACCGCCAGATAGCCCAGCGGCTCGTCCACGCTGGCGTCGAACCCGAGGCTCACCACCAGCGCGTCGCAGCCGGTCTCCTCGATCAGCCGCAGCCCGGTTGCAATCGCGATCGTCCAGTCGCCGTCACCGCTGCCGCGCGCCAGCGGCAGATTGAGGTTGCAGCCGGCCCCGGCGCCCTCCCCGCGCTCGCCGGCATGGCCGACGAACCACGGGTAATAACCATGCGGATCGCCATGCACGGAAGCGAACACCACGTCGTCGCGCCGCCAGAAAATCCCCTGCGTGCCGTTGCCGTGATGGCTGTCGATATCCAGAATCCCCACCCGCCCGGCGCCGCGCATGCGCAGCCGTTCGGCGGCCAGTGCGGCGTTGTTCAGGTAGCAATGCCCGCCGGCCCGCGCGCCATAGGCATGGTGCCCGGGCGGGCGGGTCAGCGCGTAGGCATGCCGCCCCTCGGCCACCTCGTCGGCAGCCGCGATCGCGCAGGCCGCCGCCGCCTCGGCCGCCGGCCAGGTCTCGGCGGTGATCGGGCAGGCGGTGTCGGCGGTGTACCAGCCGAGTTGCCCGGTGATCGCGTCCGGAAGCCGCGCCCCGTTGGCCAGCGCCTCCGGGCAGGGGTGGACATTGGCCACCATCTCCGGCCCCGCCCCCTCGGCCGCCGCCCAGATCGCCGGCCCGTCGCGCAGGAAATCGAGATACGCCGCCGGATGCACCTCCAGCAGCGCCGAGCGCGGCGCGGCTTGTGGCTTCTCGACCGCGAGCTTCATCGCCCGGCACGCCGCCAGCAGCGCCTCGGCCCGGCCAGGAACCTCGAAATTGCGCTTCACCACCCCGCGTTGCAGGAAAAACTGTGGCGCATGCGCCAGTTCCACCGGGTTCCAGAAGGCTTTCATCACGTTCTCCGCAACAATGTGCAGCGAAGCTAGAAACCGCGCCGCCGCTTGTCCATCGCCGCCCCCCCGCTATGCTGACGGCACGAGAGTCGCGAACAAAGGACAGACCATGCGCATTGCCATCGGCGGTTTCATGCACGAAAGCCACTCCTTCGCGCCGCGCCCGACCCGCTACCCGGATTTCGTGCAGCCCGGCGGCTTCCCGCCACTGAGCTATGGCGACAAGCTGTTCGAGACGGTGCGCGGCACCTCCGCCCCGATCGCCGGCGCGCTTGCCGTCGGCGAGGAACTCGGCGCCGACCTCGTCCCGCTGGCCTGGGCCTTCGCCAACCCGGCCGGCCCGGTGCAGGACGAAGCCTTCGAGCGCATCACTGCGCTGCTCTGCGCCGAACTCTCCAAGGCGCTCGATGCCGGCCCGCTCGACGGCGTCTATCTCGACCTGCATGGTGCCGCCGTCGCCGACAGCTTCCCGGACATGGAAGGCGAAATCCTGCGCCGCGTCCGCGCCATCGTGGGCCCACTGCCGCTGACCATCAGCCTCGACCCGCACTGCAACCTCACGCCCTTGATGGTGCGCCTGTGCGACGCCGTGGTGCCGTTCCGCACCTACCCGCATATCGACATGAAGGCCGCCGGCGCCCAGGCGATGCGCCTGCTGTTCGAGCGCATCCGCCGTGGCAAGCCCTGGGCGCGCGCCTTCCGCCAGGTGGATTACTGGATCGCGCTCTCCGCACAATGCACCATGATGCCCCCGATGCTGCCGGTAATGGAGGAGCGCGCCGCCATCGCCGCCCATGACGGCGTCGCCGAACTGGCGTTCTGCTTCGGCTTCCCATACGCCGATTTCCACGATTGCGGCGTCGCCCTGGCCGCCTACGCCGACACCCAGCCCCAGGCCGACCGCGCCGCCGACGCCTTCCGCGCCGCGATCGACGCCCGCGAAGCCAGCTTCGCAATCGACATCCTCAGTGCCGAAGCCGCGGTCGCCGACGCGATCGCCACCGCGGCCACCGCCCGCGCCCCGGTGGTGATCGCCGACACCCAGGACAACCCCGGCGGCGGCGGCCATGGCGATACCACCGGCCTGCTCGCCCAACTGATCGCGCAGAACGCGCAGAACGCCGTGCTCTGCCTGATCAACGACGCCGACTCCGCCGCCGCCCTGCACCAGGCCGGCGAGGGCGCCACGCTCAAACTGAACCTCGGCGGCAAGTCCGACGCCACGCCGCTCGCGGTCGAGGCGAAGGTGCTCAAACTCACCGATGGCCGCTTCACCCTCACCGGCCCGATGGGCGCCGGCAACCCGGCCAAACTCGGCCCGACCGCGCTGATCCAGGTGGCGCCCGGCGTGCGCGTCATCGTGGTCAGCCGCAAAATGCAGGCGCACGACCAGGCCATCCTGCGCCATGTCGGCATCGAGCCGAAAGACTGCGCCATCCTGGTGCTGAAATCCTCGGTGCATTTCCGCGCCGATTTCCAGCCGATCGCCAGCAAAGTGATCGTCGCCGCCGCCCCCGGCCCGGTGGTGGCCGACCCGGCGACGCTCAGCTTCCAGCATCTGCGGCCTGGGTTGCGGTTGCGGCCGATGGCGAACAAGTAGGCAATGCCTTCTTTTTGTTAGAGTCCTCTCTGGTTGCGATTGCAGGATGCGAGAGGATTCCGGGCGTTCGTGAAGTCGCGTCGATATCCTTGGCGCGGGTCGGTATCGGCCGAGGTATCGAGGTCGGGTGCGACGATGGCTTCGAGGGCCTGGGCCGCGGGGCTGTCGTGGAGGTTTGCTGGCAGCGCCTCGAGCCAGGCTGCGGATGCGCCCTGGAGCGCCAGCGGCACGGCAACGGCATCTCGCCAGCGCTGGGGACGGCAGCGCCGGTCGGCGCAACTGCGCGGGTGAGGGGGCGGGCAGCGGCGGTGACGCCACGCGCGCAGCGCCGACGATTTGCCGCTGTGGATCGGTAGCGCGTGCGCCGTCTCGGATCGTGCTGTTCGGGCTAACTCGTCGCCGCACCGGCCGATGCGACCCTGCACATCGGCCTCGCCGGACTGGCAGCGGCGCAGGGTCAGGCCAGGATGAGCCCCCAGGTCGCGCGGCCTTCGCAAGCGGGCCGGCTGGCTGAGAGGAGCAGCCGCCGGAGCGCCGGGGGAGAACCCCATTCACCCCATCTATGTCTGCCACCGTCTTGCCGGTGAGGCCGTCCGCCTGACGCCGGTTTGCTCCGGTTTATGTGACGACGGGACATGGGAGACGATCGGCCACCATTCGGTGGTGCGCGACCGCGAGCGGATCGGCCGCGGGGCCAGCCCGACCGCGGGGGTGATTGACAGCCGGAGCGTCGAAACGACGGCAAGCGGCGGCGTCCGCGGCTATGATGCCGGAAGGCAGATCAGAGGCCGCGAGCGGCATGCCACGGTGGGCACCGGTGGCCGGGGGGACTGCCGATTCCGCGCGACAGGTACCGCTGTCGTTCCGGCATGTGGAGGAGCATCATCGCGGATGGTGCCGGTGTCATGGATGAGGTTGTCTGCTCCGCGGTTACAAAACGGCGCCGCCTGCCTGCTTCAGCCGCGTCGCCAGAGTCCCTCGCCCGGCGATCGCAACGCGCTCCAGCCCCAGCCAGCGGGCGGTTTCGCCGAGCGCCTGCGCCAGTGCCTCGGCGGTCGGTTCGGCCTCGGTGTCCGGTTCCAGATGCGATGCGTGGACCTGCAGCACGCGGCCGATGCGATCGGCCTGCAAATCCACCCGCGCGGCGATCCGATCGCCATGCAGAAACGGCAGCACGTAATAGCCGTCGGTGCGTTGTTCGCGCGGGGTGTAGAGGCCGATGCGGTAATGGAAGCCGAGCAGCCGCAATGCCCGGTCGCGCTCCCACAGCAGCGGGTCGAACGGCGAGACGAGGGCGGCGGCCTGTACCCGGCGCGGCAGCCTTGCCTGGTGCCAGAGATAGCCGGGCTGCTTCCAGCCCTCCACTGCCACCGGCAGTAATTCCCCGGCCTCGACCAGTTCCGCCACGCGCGGCCTGGCGTCGGGTTTCAGCCGCCAGTAGCCGCGCAGGTCGCCTTCGGTGGCCACTCCCATCGCGGCGGCGGCGATGCGCAGCAGGGCGCGCTGGGCTTCGGCCGGGCAGGGCGGCGGGGCGTTGAATGCGGCCGGGTCGATCACCCGGTCGCTCAGGTCGTAGACCCGCTCGAACGCGCCGCGGCGGTGCGATACGGTGACGTCGCCGGTCATCAGCAGGTATTCCATGGCGAATTTGCCGTCGCTCCAGCCCCACCATTTGCCGCTGGGCGATCCGGCGCCGGACAGGTCGGCGGCGGCCAGTGGGCCGCGATCGCGCAACTCGGCCAGCACGCCGGCGATGAACGCGCCGCGCTCGGCGACGAAGGCGGCCATGTCGCCGCGCTGGTGGGCACGGTAGGCGTCCATCCGCCAGCGCAGCAGCTTCCAGCCGGCCATCGGCACCAGGCAGGCGGCATGGCCCCAGTATTCGAACCAGGCGCGGTGCCGGCGCCCGCCCCAGGCCAGTTGCTCGAAATGCGCCGCGTCGTACGGCCCCAGCCGCGAGAATGCCGGCATGGTGTGGGCGCGGGCCAGCACGTTGACCGAGTCGATCTGATACATCCCCAACCGCTCGGCCAGCGCGGCGATATGCCGCCGCTGTACGGTCGCCGGGCGGACGCCGCCATAGCCCTGCGCGGCGAGCCCGACCCGCCGTGCGGCGGCCGCCGAAAGCTGCTCGGGGCGCTTCACTGGCTGGGCTGTGCGAGCATGCCGGCGCCGGCGCCGACCCGCATCGGCGCCCCCGGCGGCACCTCCAGCGCCGCCCGCAGCGCGGTCAGCAGCGCCACGATCGACGCGACCGCGCGCGGTCCGCGCCCGGCGGCAACCCGCACCGGCGTTTGCAGCAGCCAGCGCGCCGGGGCGCGGCCGGGGGCGATGCTGTAGTCGGCGCCGGCGTGATGCAGGCGCAGACCTTCTGCCTCGGCGATGAGACGGCCCTGCACGCCCCACAACGCCAGGCTGTCGGCCAGCAGGTTGGCGAACTCGGCCTGGCTGGTCACAGCGCGACCGGGCCGGCGATGATCGCCGGATCGATCTGGCGCGGCAGCCATTGGCCATCGGCCTGGGTGCCGAGCAGGGCGCCGTCTTCCATCATCACCTTGCCGCGCAGCAGCGTGAGGCAGGGCCAGGCATGAGCCTCCCAGCCTTCCCACGGCGTATAGTCGGTCTCGTGCAGGTCGGCCGCGGTGATGACCCGCCGCAGGCCCCGGTCCAACACGCAGATATCGGCATCGGCGCCGACCGCGATCGCCCCCTTGCGCGGATACAGGCCCATGATCTTCGCCGCGTTGGTGGAGACCAGATCGACGAAGCGGGGCAGCGAGTAGCC
>DATJEA010000075.1:0-2717 GCA_035497095.1 Acetobacteraceae bacterium
GCGCCGCCGCCTCGGCATCCGGCGCGATGCCCATCCGCACCGCGGCCTGTCGCCGGATCGCCTCCAGCAGCGCCAGCAGATCGGGCCGTGCCTCGATCTGGTCGGGCAATTCGGTGCCCGCCATGCCGACATCCTTCGCCCGCACGAACACCGCCGCATTGGCGGCATCCACCATCGAGGCCTCGATTGGCCCGAACCCAGGCACATCCAGCACGTCGCGCGGCTGGCCGGTGGGCAGCAGCGTGCCGGTGGTGGCGCCGCCCGGGTGCAGGAAATCCAGCCGCACCGGCGCGCCCGAGCCGCTGACGCCGGGGATCACCAGGTCGCCGTCATAGCGCGCCATGCCATCCTCCAGCGGAAAGCTGGCGCGGATGATCTTGCGGGTGTTGGTGTTGTAGATGCGCACCGTGGCGGTCTCGCCGTCCGCCCGCACCAGGCCCTCATCGACCGCGAACGGCCCCACCGCGGAGGTCATGTTGCCGCAGTTCAGCCGGTACTCCACCCGCGCCTCGCGGATCGCCACCTGGGCGAAGGTGTAGTCGATATCGGCATCCTCACGCTGCGACGGCGCCAGCACGCACACCTTGGACAGCGACGACACGCCGCCGCCCAGGCCGTCCAACTGCCGGCCATACGGGTCCGGCGAGCCCATCGCGGCGGTGAAGACCGGCGCCCAGGCCTCGCGGTCGGCCGGCAGGTCGCATGCGTGCAGCATCAGCGCCTTGCTGGTGCCGCCGCGCATGAACACGGCCGGGATCGGGCGCTGGCGCATGGTGAAACTCCTCCGCGATACCGGCGCAGCATAGCCAGCGCCGCCACCGGCCGGAAAGCGCCCTACCCCAGCACGTGCCGCAGCAGGCCGGCCGCGCCGATCCCGATCAGCACCGTGGCCAGCATCGGCAGCCTGGTGGCCGCCAGCAGCGTGATCGCCAGCGCCAGCAGATCGGCCGGGTCGCGCGACGCGAAGGCCGGCGCGATCACCGAGATCAGCACGCAGGGCGGCGCCGCCTCCATCATCACCCTGGCCCGCCGGCTCAGCGTTCGCCCGCGCAGCACCGCGTAGCCCAGCGCCCGGGTCGCGTAGGTGGCGGACGCCATCAGCAGAATGGTCAGCAGCGTGGCGCCGTCGATCATGCCTCGCTCCCGGCCAACAGGAACGCCGCCGCCAGCCCGGACAGCGCGCCGGCCGCCACATACCAGGCGCCGGGCAGCACCAGATAGGCGGCCACCGCGACCGCCAGACTCACCAGCCACGGCCGCGCCGCCGCCGCCCCGGTCCAGAACCCGCGCAGCAGCACCAGGAAGATCGCCGGGAACGCCATATCCAGCCCCCAGCTTCGCGCGTCGCCGAACACCGGCCCGATCGCGCCGCCGAGCGCGGTGAACACCACCCAGGTGGCATACAGCGCCACCGCCAGGCCGAGATAATGCGCGAGCCGGAACCCGCCGCCGCGCCGCGCGTCGACCAGCGCCAGCGCCCAGCTTTCGTCGCACATCAGGAACAGCGCCGGATAGACGATGCGTCGCGGCAGATGCCGCAGATACGGCGCCAGCGCCGCGCCCATCAGGATATGCCGGCTGTTGATCAAAAAGGTGATCGCCACGATCAGCAGAATATGCGGCGGCGAGGTCCACAGCGCCACGGCTGCGAATTCCGAGCCGCCGGCGAAGTTGAGCCCGGTCAGCAGCGGCACCTCGGCGACGCTGAAGCCCTTCTGCGCCGCCTGCGCCCCCAGCACCAGCGCCGCCGGGATCATCCCCAGCATCATCGGCAGCGCCGCGGCCAGGCCCTGGCGGATCTCGGCCATGGCCTCGGCACGGCGCGGCACGGCGGTCTTGGCATCCATCGCAAGGGCTCCACGTGTTCAGGCAGAATGGACCATGTTTTGCGCCATTCGGTTGCGTTTTATGTGCCATGAGGCCCATTCGCTAGCATAATTCGTCGCATTTTCTCCGAAATATGCTAGCATATGCCATGCACCTCGACGCCATCGACCGCCGCATCCTGCGCACCCTGCAACGCGACGGCAGGATGCAGAACAACGACCTGGCCCGCGCCGTCGGCCTGTCGCCGTCGCCCTGCCTGCGCCGGGTGCGGCTGCTGGAGGAGGCCGGCGTCATCGCCCGCTACGTCGCGGTGCTGGACCCGGCCAAGATCGGCAAGCCGCTCACGCTGTTCGCCCGCATCTGGCTGAAGGCGCAGGACGAGGACACCATCGAGCATTTCATGGCCGAGGTGATCAAGCTGCCGGAGGTGCTGGAATGCTACCTGATGCTCGGCGATTGCGACGCCATGGTGCGGGTGGTCGCCGCCGACATCGCCGATTACCGCCGTATCCAGTCCGAGCATCTGAGCCGCATCAAGGGCGTGCAGAACGTGAAGACCGACGTGCCGAGCCAGATCATCAAGCAGACTTCGGAGCTGCCGCTGTGACCCGGACGCCCAACCGCAGCGCGTTGCAACCATCCCGGTTTACAGGAGACCCAGTATGGACCGATTCACCGCCAGCTGCCTGTGTGGCAATCTCAGGGCGGTGGCACGCTCGGCTCCGGGCTCGGTGCCGGAGTTGTGGATGGAGTTGCGGGATCGCTGGGAGTACGGGCATGCGGCGGGGTTCGTGCTGCAGTTGCCCGGTCTGGCGGCGCTGGTGTGGTCGGTGGTGACGGAGACGCCGGAGCGGTAGCGGGGCCGCTGCAGGATTTAGAATTAGTTAAAG
>DATJEA010000076.1:0-11013 GCA_035497095.1 Acetobacteraceae bacterium
GGTGGCGGAGGCATTACGCGCGGAACTGGCCGACAGCCAGCCGCAACTGCTCGCCATGTTGCAACGCAGCGTGCCCGGCATGTTCGCCAAAGCCTATCGCTGGGTGGCGGAAATGCACGAGATTTCGGCCTTTTTAGACCCGATTCCGGCGGAAAAACTGCATCTGGGCGCCGCCGATCTGTATGCCGCGCTGGCCGCCGACCACGAGGCCAAAACCCCGGGCGGCCCGATCGCCCAGCTTGCCCAGTTCTATCGCCGGGAGTAACCCGATGTCCGCTGAAGCCCGTCTCGCCGCCCATCTCGCCGCCACCGGCCTGGTGCTGCCGCCACCGCCGCAGCCGATCGGCAACTACGTGCCGTTTCGCATCGGCGGCGGGCTGCTGTTTCTCTCCGGCATCGGCCCGCGCCACGCCGACGGCAGCAGCACCTGCGGCACGGTGGGGCGTGAGTTGACGGTGGAGCAGGGCTATCAGGCGGCGCAGCAATGCGGGCTGAACCTGCTGGTCAACATGCGCCTGGCACTCGGCTCGCTGGACCGGGTGGACACCATCCTCAAGCTGCTCGGCATGGTCAACGCGGTGCCCGGCTTCACCGAGCAGCCCAAGGTGATCAACGGCTGCTCCGACCTGTTCGTCGCGGTGTTCGGCGATAACGGCCGCGCCGCGCGCTCCGCCGTGGGCATGGGCAGCCTGCCGAACAATATCTCGGTCGAGATCGAAGGCGTCGTCTCGATCCGAGATTAAGCCGTAGAAGCCGCGGATTGCCGAGCCTTACTCGCCGGCCAAGCGAACCGCCTCCGGCGGCGTGGCCAGCCGGATCAGGCTGTTCATATCGGCCGTGCTGTCGATCGCCAGCACCGCATCGGCCAGCGCCGCGCCCCGGTCGGCGCCGAGCACACGGTCGGTCAGCCCGGCGAACTTGGCGCGCAACTCGGCCTCGCTGAGAAAGTTGTCCGGCTCGCCCTTCGGCACCACCACCAGCTTCTCGAACACCTGGCCGCGCGCCCGCACGGTCACCTTGCCGGACATATTGGCCGGGAACTGCGCCTGCACATCGGCGTCGTTGGCCACCCGGATTTTCGGCAGCAGCGCCCGGATGGTGGGGTCGAACAACCCGCCATAGCTGTCCCAGCCCATCGCCCCGGTGGCCAGTGCCGAGGCCAGCACGAACGGGCCGCTGAACTGGCCATCGACCACGTTCTGCGGATTGGCGCGCTTCTCCGCCGGTTCGCCGACCAGGATCATGCCGGAGGCGGAGGTGCCGTAGGTCACGCTCTCCACCTCCTCCGGCAGCAGGCCGTGCTCGGCCCGCAGCGCCAGCATCGCGTCGATCCCGGCATGGCCGTAGCGGCAGGACGGGTACGGCTTCACCGCCGTCCGCATCAGTTCATAGGCGCTGCCGAGTTCCAGCAGCGCCCGCTCCGGCGTCGGGTTCGGCGCATAGGCGTGCATGAAGCCGGCCTTGCCCTCCAGCGCGTCCGCCGCACCCTTGAAGCCCTCGCGCGCCATGGTCGCCGCCGCCAGGCCATTCATCGCCGCCCAGCCGACCTGAAAGCGCTTGGTCCAGGCGCCATTGGCGAGGAATTGCAGGCTACCGGCCGCCTGGCTGAGCGCGATGCCCAGCGCCGAGGCGATCTGCTCCTCGTTCATGCCGAACACCCGCCCGGCCGCCGCGGCTGCCCCGAACGCGCCGCAGGTGGCAGTCGGGTGGAAACCGCGCGCGTAATGCTCGCCGGCCGGCAAGGCCAGCGCGATGCGGCAGGTCACCTCATAGCCGGCAACGATTGCCGCCAGCACGTCCGCCCCCGAGGCGCCGACCATCTCGCCGGCCGCAATCGCCGCCGGGATCACCGGGGCGCCGGGATGCAGCGAGCCGGCGGCGTGGGTGTCGTCGAAATCCAGCGAATGGCCCAGCGCGCCGTTCAGCAGTGCCGCGCCGAGCGGGCTGTAGCCGGCGGCATCGCCGAACACGCCGAACCTTCCGCCCGCCATGCCCAGCGCGCGGGCGCCGGCCAGCAGGGCAGGGGTGCTCTCGGCGTCATGGCGGGCGCGCACGATGTTGCCCACCAGATCGAGCACCAGGAATCGCGCCCGCTCGACCACCTCGGCGGGCAGTGCCGCCAGGCTGATGCCGGCGCTATAGGCGGACAGGGTACGGGTGACGGACATGGCGATCTCCTCGGACCACCGCAGTCTCGCGCAAATCCGCCGGGGTGCCAATGTTGCGCGATGCAGCCAGTGATTGCGCAGCCAGTGATTGCCCGGCGCGGCGCATTCGTGGCAGGACTGCGCCATGCTCACACGCAGAACCCTGCTCGCCGCCGCCCCCGCCGCCACGCTGGCCCCGCTGCCGGCCCTGGCGGCCACCCCAACGCCGCCGCCGCCGCCGGCCACCGCAGCGGAAAAGGCCAGCTTTGCCAATTACGTGGCCGGCGTGAAGGCCGAAGCCCGCCGCGCCGGCCTGCGCGCCGCGACGCTGGATCGCGCCTTCGCCGGCGTCACCATCAACACCCGCGTGGTGCAGCTCGACCGGCGGCAGCCCGAATTCACCATGACCTGGGCGGAATACCGCAGCCGCATCGTCTCGCCACTGCGGATCAAGAACGGCCGCGCGATGTATGCCCGCCACCATGCGCTGCTGCGGCAGATCAGCGCCCGCTATCATGTGCCACCGGGCGTCATCATGGGTATCTGGGGCCTGGAATCGAATTACGGCGCCTCCAGCGGCAGCTTCAACGTGATCGAGGCGCTAACCACCTTGGCCTGGGAGGGGCGGCGGGCGAAGTTCTTCCGCTCCGAATTGATGGACGCGCTGAAGATCCTCGACAACGGCGACATCCCGCCGGCGCGGATGATCGGCAGCTACGCCGGCGCGATGGGCCAGCCGCAGTTCATGCCGGATTCGTTCCTGCGCTTCGCGGTGGACTGGAACGGCGACGGCAAGCGCGATCTGTGGGACAATCTCGGCGACATCTTCGCCTCGGTGGCCAACTACCTGGCGAAATCCGGCTGGTCCGCGGCACTGCCCTGGGGTGAACCCACCACGCTGCCGGGCAACTTCAACACCGCGCTGGCCGGCCGGCAGAACCAGCGGACGCTTGCTGAATGGGTGACGCTCGGCGTGCGGCCGGTGGCCCGCGTGGCGCCCTCCACCAAGGCCGCGGTGCTGCTGCCGGGCGGTGCGGGCAGCGAGGCGTTCCTAGCCTATCATCCGAATTTCCTGGCGATCCGCCGCTACAACCCGTCGGATTTCTATTGCATCTCGGTCGGCCTGATCGGGGACGCGGTGACCATATGATCCGGGCGGCGCTGCTGCTGGCGTCGCTGGCGGTGTTATCCAGTTGCGGGCTGTCACATCGGTCGCCGACCGTCGGGCTGCATTACCAACTCGGCGCGCCATACCAGACCGGCGGCGTCTGGCGCTACCCGCGCGAATCGTTCGACTATGATGATACCGGCATCGCCAGCGTCGCCACGCGCGGGCGGGGGCTGACCGCCGATGGCGAGACGTTCGACCAGACCGCGCTGGCGGCCGGCGACCGCACGCTGCAACTGCCGGCGATCGCGCGGATCACCAATCTGGAAAACGGCCGCAGCGTGGTGGTGCGGGTCAATGATCGCGGCCCGGCCGACCCGGCGCGGCTGATCGAGGTGACGCGCCGCACCGCGCAGCTGCTGGCCGCCGCCAACCCGGCCGCGTTCCGCGTCCGCGTGCAGGTGCTGCCTGAGCAAAGCCGCGCCGTGCTGGCCGATCTTCCCGGTGCGGCGCCGCCGCTGCTGGCAGTGGCGCGGGCGCAAACCGGCAGCGTCGAGGCGCAGAGCCTGGCGCCGCCGCCCGGTGCCGCCAGCATCGCCGGCCGCCGCGCCGCCGCCGGCCCGCATGTGGTGGCCTCGGCGACCGCCGTCCCGGTGCAGGTGCCGCTGCGCATGCCGGAGCGCGTCACCCAGGGCATGGCCAAGCCAGGCGTGCTGGCCGTCGATCTGGCCGATTTCGACAATGCCCGGGCGGCCTCGGTGATGGCCAGCCGGTTCGTGCGGCTCGGCCCCAGGGTTGCCACGAGTTATTATGCACCTCGCGACGTGGCCTATATGGTGCGGCTCGGCCCGTTCACCACGCTGCCGCAGGCCGAAGCGGCACTGCACCGGGCATTGCAGGCCGGGGCTGCCGGCGCCCGCATCGTGGTGGAATAGCCGACACGACGAGACTTGGAGACACGACAAGACTTGGAGACACGACAAGACTGGGAGAGGAGTGCCTCATGCTGAACCGCCGCGCCCTGCTGCTGACCGCCGCGACCCTGCCGGCGATGACGCTTCCCGGTGTGCTGACCGCGCACGCGGCACCGCACGCCGCACCCCACGCCGCACCGGGGCGCCACGCGGCCAAGCCGGCCGCAACCCCGGTCGAGAACGGCCCGCCGGCACAAACGCCGATCGGCCCGATGGATACCGTCGCGCGCTACGCCATCATCCTGGACTACAACACCGGCGCCACGCTGCTCGACAAGGATGCCGACCAGCCGATGACGCCGTCCTCGATGACCAAGCTGATGACCGCCTATATCGTCTATGCGCGGCTGAAGGCGGGTCGGCTGAAGCTGGACCAGGAATTGCCGGTCAGCGAGAAGGCCTGGCGGATGGGCGGCTCCAAGATGTTCGTCCGGGTCGACACCATGGTGAAGGTGGAGGACCTGATCCGCGGCATGATCGTCGATTCCGGCAATGACGCCTGCATCGTGCTGGCGGAAGGCATCGCCGGGTCGGAGGGCCAGTTCGTCGATCTGATGAACAAGGAAGCCAAGGTGCTGGGCTTGCAGCATTCGCATTTCGTCAACTGCACCGGCTGGCCCGATCCCGGCCACGTGATGAGCGCGCGAGACATCGCCATCGTGGGCAGCCGTTTGGTTCGCGACTTCCCGAAATACTACAAATACGACTCGGAAAAGACCTTCAAATACAACAATATTGAGCAGCAAAATCGCAATCCACTGGTGCAGAAGGGCACCGCCGACGGTATGAAGACCGGCCATACCGACGCCGGCGGCTATGGCCTGGTCGGCAGCGCCGAGCGCAACGGCAGGCGGATCGTGATGGTGCTGAACGGCATGAACACGATGCGCCAGCGCGCCGAGGAGGGCGAGCGGCTGCTGGAGTGGGGGTTCCGCGAGTTCGAGAACGTGACCTTGTTCCTCGCCGGCGACACGGTGGAGAACGCGCCGGTCTGGCTCGGCACCAGCCCGACTGTGCCGCTGGTCGGCGGCCGCGATGTGGTGGTGACGATGCCGCGCGGCTGGCGCGAGAAGGCCCGCGTGGAAGTGGCCTATGACAGCCCGATCAAGGCGCCGGTGGTGCGCGGCACCTCGCTCGGCAAGCTGGCGGTGTCCGGGCCTGGCGTGCCGCAACTGGAGGTGCCGCTGCTGGCCGGCGCCGACGTGGCGCGCATGGGGCTGGCCGGGCGCGCCGTGGCGGTGCTGGAACATTACGTGACAAAGCGATGAGGAAGCAAAAAAACGTCATTCTTTGGAGTGTACGACGCCTCAGCGACTCCGCCGGCGCAAGGCGAATGAAAGTTTTTTGGTTCTTTTTTTCAAAAAAGAACACCTTGCTTGCTTCTCGATGACCCCCTTCATCACCCTCGAAGGCGGTGAAGGCGCCGGCAAGTCCACCCAGGCGAGCCGTCTGGCCGAGGCGCTCGCCGCCGCCGGCCGCCCGGTGCTGTGCACCCGTGAGCCTGGCGGCGCGCCGGGTGCCGAGGTGCTGCGCGGCCTGCTGCTGGGCGGCGAGATCGCCTGGTCGCCGCCGGCCGAGACGCTGCTGCATTTCGCCGCCCGCGCCGAGCATGTGGAGCGGACGATCTGTCCGGCGCTGGCGGCAGGGATGTGGGTGGTGTGCGACCGGTTTGCCGATTCCACCATGGCCTATCAAGGCTACGGCCAGGGCGCGGATCGCGCGGCGATTGCGACACTCGCCGGCCTGCTGGACCTGTCGCCCGACCTGACGCTGGTGCTGGATGTCAGCGTGGCCACCTCGCTGGCCCGGTTGCGCAGTCGGGGTACGGCGGCGGATCGCTATGAGCGCCTTGGCGAGGCGTTCTTCGGCCGCATCCGCGACGGCTTCCGGGCCATCGCCGCCGGCGACCCGCGACGCTGCGTGGTGATCGATGCCGAGGCCGACGAGGACGGCGTGGCGGCGGCGATTTGGCGGGCGGTGACCGACCGCTTCGAGCTGTCATGACCGCGCCGGCGCCGCGCGCCAATCCGCGGCTGGAGGGCCATGCGGCGGCCGAGGCGCTGCTGGCCGAGGGCATGCGCACCGGGCGGCTGCATCACGCCTGGTTGCTGACCGGCCCGCCGGGGATCGGCAAGGCGACGCTGGCCTATCGCTTCGCGCGACGGCTGTTCGCCGGCGTGCCGGAGGGCAATTCGCTGGCGCTGCCGGCCGGGCACCCGGTGTTCCGCCGCGTCGCCACCGGCAGCCACGCCGACCTGCTGACCATCGAGCGGGAATGGGACCCGAAGCGCAAGAAGCTCCGCAGCGAGATCGTGGTCGACGACGTGCGCCGCATCGCCGGCTTCCTGCACCGCACCGCGGCCGAGGGCGGCTGGCGGGTGGTGGTGGTGGATGGCGCGGAAACGTTGAATTCCAACGCCGAGAACGCGCTATTGAAAGTGCTGGAGGAGCCGCCGCCGCGCGCCATGCTGCTGCTGGCGTGCAGCGCCGCCGGCCGCCTGCTGCCCACCATCCGCAGCCGCTGCCGCCGCCTGCCGCTCTCGCCGCTGCCGGAGGAGACGGTGGCAGCCCTGCTCGCCGATTATCTGCCGGAGGCCAACGCCGCCACCCGCGCCCGGCTGGCGGCGCTGGCGGACGGCTCGCCCGGACGGGCGTTGCGGCTGGCCGAAACCGGAGGAGGGGCGGCGGCGTTGGTCGACCAGGTGATGGCCGAACTGCCGCGGATCGACGTGCTGCGCGCGCATGCGGTGGCGGACGCGCTGGGGCGCGAGGACGAGCCGTTCGCCACCTTTATGGAGTTGCTGTCGGCCGGCCTCGCCACCGCGGTGCGCGACGCCGGGCGCGGGCGGGCCGACCCGGATCAGCTCCGCCTGCTCGGCGGCCGCCCCCTTGATGCCTGGGTCCACGTGTGGCACGCGCTAGTGCGGCTCCAGGACGAGACCGAGGGCGCCTATCTCGACAAGCGCCAGGCCATCGTGACCGGGCTGCTGATGCTGTCCCAGGACGACTGAAATTCCAATGAAACCGACCTATTACATCACCACCCCGATCTACTACGTGAACGACCAGCCGCATATCGGGCATGCCTACACCACCATCGCCTGCGACGTGATGGCGCGCTGGAAGCGGCTGGACGGGTTCGAGGTGATGTTCCTCACCGGCACCGACGAGCACGGCCAGAAGGTGGAGAAGGCGGCTGCCGACGCCGGCATCCCGCCGCAGGAGTTCACCGACCGGGTGAGCGTGCATTTCCGCGAAATGACCGCGGCGATGGGCATCAGCAACGACGATTTCATCCGTACCACCGAGGCGCGGCATGTGGTGGCCTGCCAGGACTTGTGGCGGCGGCTGGAGGCGCGCGGCGAGATCTACCTGGGCGGCTATGACGGCTGGTATGCGGTGCGTGACGAAGCTTTTTACGACGAATCCGAGCTGAAAACCGGCCCGAATGGGGAAAAACTGGCGCCGACCGGGGCGCCGGTGGAGTGGGTGGTGGAGCCCAGCTATTTCTTCCGGCTGTCGGCCTGGCAGGACCGGCTGCTGCAATTCTACGAGGAGCATCCCGACTTCATCGCCCCCAACACGCGGCGCAACGAGGTGCTGGGCTTCGTCAGGGGCGGGCTCAAGGACCTGTCGATCAGCCGCACCAGTTTCTCCTGGGGAATCAAGGTGCCGGGCGACGATGCGCATGTGATGTATGTGTGGCTCGATGCGCTGACCAATTACCTGACTGCCGCAGGCTATCCCGATGAAAAGGCCGAGAAATGGCGGTTCTGGCCGGCCGATCTGCACATGGTCGGCAAGGACATCCTGCGCTTCCACGCGGTGTTCTGGCCGGCCTTCCTGCTGGCCGCCGAATTGCCGCCGCCGAAGCGGGTGTTCGCCCATGGCTGGTGGCTGATCGAGGGCGAGAAGATGAGCAAGTCGCTCGGCAATGTGATAAAACCCGCTGAAATGGTGGAAAAATACGGCCTCGATGCGGTGCGCTATTTCCTGCTGCGCGAGGTGCCGTTCGGCAATGACGGCGATTTCAGCCGGCGGGCGCTGATCAGCCGGATGAACGTGGAACTGGCCAATGATCTCGGCAATCTGGCGCAACGCAGCCTCAGTCTGATCGCCCGCAACTGCGAGGGCCGCCTGCCGCCGCGCGGCGCGCCCACCGAGGAAGATACCGCGCTGCTTGCCGTCAGCGAGGCGCTGCCGGGGTTGTTGCGCGGGCATCTGGATCGCCAGGCGTTCGGCGACGCGCTGGAGGAGGTGTGGCGGGTGATCCGCGCCGGCAACGCCTATATCGACCACGAGGCACCCTGGGCGCTGAAGAAGACCGACCTGGTGCGGATGGGCAGCGTGCTGCGGGTGCTGGCCGATCTGCTGCGCCAGGTCGCCACCGTGCTGCAACCGTTCATGCCGGACAGCATGGCCAGGATGCTGGATCAGTTGGGGGTGCCAGCGGAGGCGCGCGATCTGGCGGCGCTGAGCAGCCCGCTGCCGGGCGGCACGGTGCTGCCGGCGCCGCAGGGGGTGTTCCCACGCTTTGTTGAAGACGCGGTGTAACCGGCCGATGTTGATCGATTCTCACTGCCATCTGGACTATTTCACCGGCGCCGATCTGGACGGCGTGCTGGCCCGCGCGGCGGAGGCCGGGGTGAGCGAGATGGTCACCATCGGCACGCGGCTCACCGAGTCCGACGTGGTGCGCGGCATCGCGGCGGCGCACGGCAATATCTGGTGCACCGTCGGCGTGCATCCGCACAACGCCGGCGAGCATCCGGTGCCGACGCCGGAGGCGATTGCCGCCGAGGCGGCGTATCCCAAGGTGATCGGGATCGGCGAGTCCGGGCTGGATTATTTCTACGACAAGGCGCCGCGCGACCAGCAGCAGGCCAGCTTCCGCGCCCATATCCGTGCGGCAAGGCTGGCTGGGCTGCCGCTGGCGATCCATGCCCGGGACGCCGATGCCGATATCGCCGCGATCCTGGTCGAGGAGCGCGCCGAAGGTGGGGATTTCGCCTTCTTGCTGCATTGCTTCTCCTCGGGGCGCGGTTTGGCCGAGGCGGCGTTGGCGATGGGCGGCTATGTCAGTTTTTCCGGCATACTGACCTTCCCGAAATCCCATGAACTCAGGGAGATCGCGCGTGATGTTCCTAGGGATCGGATGCTGGTGGAAACCGACTCGCCGTATCTGGCGCCAGTGCCGTTCCGCGGCAAGCGCAACGAGCCCGGCTATGTTGCCAAGACCGCCGCCGTGTTGGCCGAGGTGCATGGCATGGACGCGGCTGCGATGGTGGATCTTACCATCGCCAACTTCCGGCGCCTGTTCCGCAAGGCAGCCTGATGCGGGTGACGCTGCTCGGCACCGGCGCCTCGGCCGGGGTGCCGATGATCGGCGGCGCGGACGGGCGCGGCGACTGGGGGGTGTGCGACCCGGCCGAGCCGCGCAACCGCCGCAGCCGCAGCAGCATCGTGGTGGAGCGGGCAGGGGGCGCGCTGCTGGTCGATACCGGGCCCGAATTGCGCCAGCAGCTGATTTCCTGCGCCATCAGCAGGATCGACGCCGTGCTGTACACCCATACCCATGCCGACCACATCACCGGCCTCGATGATGCGCGGCTGCTGAACCGCATCGCCGGCCGCCCGCTGGACAGTTTCGGCACCGCCGCGGCGCTGGAAGAGCTGGCGACGCGATTTCCCTATGCGTTCCGCCCGTGGCGGCCGCCTGGGTTCTACCGGCCGGTGCTGGTGCCGCGCGTGATCGCCGCCGGCGACACCGTGGCGGCACCGTGCGGCGACGTTCGGATTTTCGAGCAGGATCATGGGTTTACCACGACACTCGGACTGCGGATCGGAGCGTTCGGCTATTCGACGGACGTGTTCGATCTTGACGAGGCGGCCTTCGCGGCCTTGGCGGGAGTGGAAACCTGGGTGGTCGGCTGCTTCCAGCGACCGCCGCACCGGACCCACGCGCCGCTCGACAAGGTGCTGGGCTGGGTCGCCCGGCTGCGGCCGCGGCGCACCGTGCTGACCCATATGGGCACCGATATGGACTGGGCCTGGATGCGCGATAATCTGCCGCACGGCGTCGAGGCCGGATATGACGGGCAGGTGCTGGAGATGGCGGGATGAGCGGGCCGCACAACAGCCGGCGGGGCAGGAGCGCCGCCGATAATACCGAGGAAATGCAGGCGCTGGCCCAGCAATTGCTGGCGATGCGGTTCGAGGATCTGCCGGTGCGCGACCGCCGGGTGCTCGAGAAGATGGTCCGACGCCTCAAGGTATCGAGCGACATCAACCGGGAATTGGCCAGTGCCGCGACCTTCGGCGAGCGGATTGCCGACCGGGTGGCGGCGTTCGGCGGCTCATGGACCTTCATTATCGGCTTCGGCGTGGCGCTGGTGATCTGGGTCGTGCTGAACTCGGTGGTGCTGATCCGCTGGGGCGACCAGTTCGACCCGTATCCATACATCTTCCTCAACCTGGTGCTGTCGATGCTGGCGGCGATCCAGGCGCCGGTGATCATGATGTCGCAGAACCGCCAGGCGGTGCGCGACCGGCTGGCGGCGGGGCACGACTACGAGGTGAACCTGAAGGCGGAGCTCGAGATCATGCGGCTGCACGAAAAGATGGATGACCTGCGCGGCCGGCAGATCGAGGCGCTGCTGGCCAGTCAGCAGAGTCAGATCGCGTTGCTGACCGCGTTGATAACGCAGTCCCGCGACGGCGGCCGGGCAAGCGGATAGGTATGGGTCATAACTATCTCGGCTGACTGCGCCAATGGCGTGGTTTC
>DATJEA010000077.1:0-4630 GCA_035497095.1 Acetobacteraceae bacterium
ACGCGCTGGCGCATGCCGCCGGAGAATTGATGCGGATAGGCGTCCACCCGCTCCCGCGCCGCCGGAATGCCGACATCCTCCAGCCACTTGATCGCCCGCGCCCGGGCGTCGCGGTCGCTGAGCGGCAGATGCGTCTGGATGGTCTCGACCAACTGCCGGCCGACCGAATAGAGCGGGTTCAGCGTGGTCAGCGGGTCCTGGAAGATGGCGCCGATCTGCTTGCCACGCAGCGGCCGCATCTGCTCGCGCGACAGATTGTCGATGCGCTTGCCGTCCAGCAGGATGCGCCCGCCGCCGATCCGGCCCGGCGGCTCCAGCAGGCCGATGATCGCCGCCCCGGTCAGCGACTTGCCGGCGCCACTCTCGCCGACCACGCCGAGAATCTCGCCCTGATCGATCGAGAACGACACCTCGTCCAGCGCCCGCAGCACGCCGCGCCGGGTGGGGAATTCGACGATCAGCTTTTCAACGTCCAGCAGGCTCATCGCACCGCCCTCCTATCGCAGTCTCGGGTTCAGCGCGTCGCGCAGCCAGTCGCCCAGCAGGTTGATCGCCAGCACCATCACCGCCAGCATGATGCCGGGGAACAGCGTGATCCACCATTCGCCGGAGAACAGGAAATCATTGCCGATACGGATCAGCGTGCCGAGCGATGGCTGGGTCACCGGCAGGCCGACGCCGAGGAACGACAGCGTCGCCTCATCGAGCACCGCCAACCCAAGATTGAGCGTCGCGATCACCAGCACCGGCCCCAGCACGTTGGGCAAGATGTGGCTGACCATGATGCGCGGCGAGGACAGCCCGATCACCCGCGCCGCCATCACGTAGTCCCGCCCGCGTTCCACCAGCGTCGAGCCGCGCACGGTGCGGGCGAATTGCGGCCAGCGCGCGATGCCGATGGCGAACACCAGAATGTAGATCTGCATCTGATCGACCACCGCGCGCGGCAGCACCACATAGGCGACGCCATCCACCAGCAGCGCGATCAGGATCGACGGGAAGGTGAGCTGCACGTCGGTCACCCGCATCAGCACGGTATCGACGACGCCGCCCATATAGCCGGCGATCAGGCCAACGGTGATCCCCACCACCAGCGAGAACAGGATCGACAGGAAGCCGATCAACAGGCTGATCCTGGTGCCATACATGATCGCCGACAGCACGTCCCGCCCCTGGTCGTCGGTGCCCAGCACATGCGCCGCCGTGCCGTCGGTCACGAAGGCCGGCGGCCGCAGGCTGTCCATCAGGCTGAGGCTGGCCAGGTTGAACGGGTTGTATGGCGCCAGCCACGGCGCCCCCACCGAGCCGATGATGCAGGCCAGCACCGCCAGCGCCGAGATCACCGCCACCGGTGAGCGGCGGAAGCTGTAGGCGAAATCGCTGTCGAGGAAACGGGCCAGCATCTCAGTGCGCGCCCCGGCCGACCCGCAATCGTGGATCCACCGCGTAATACAGCAGATCGACCAGCAGATTGATCACCACGAACACCACCGCGATCAGTTGCAGATAGGCCGCCATGATCGGCATGTCGGCGGCGGTGATCGACTGCACCAGCAGCAGCCCCATGCCCGGCCACTGGAACACCGTCTCGGTGACGATCGAGAACGCCACCAGCCCGCCCAGTTGCAGGCCGATGATGGTGATCACCGGCACCAGCGTGTTCTTCAGCGCATGGCCGAAATTGATCGCCCGCTCCGACAGCCCGCGGGCACGGGCGAACTTCACGTAGTCGCTGCGCAGCACCTCCAGCATCTCCGAGCGCACCAGCCGCATGATCAGCGTCATCTGGAACAGCGCCAGCGTGATCGCCGGCAGGATCAGCGCCTTCAGCCCGGAGAGGGTCAGGAAGCCGGTGCTCCAATGCGCGAACTGCACCACATCGCCGCGCCCGTAGCTCGGCAGCCAGCCCAGCAGCACCGAGAACACCAGGATCAACAGGATGCCGATCAGGAAGGTCGGCAGCGACACGCCGAGCAGCGAGAAGATCATGAAGATGCGCGACACGAAGGAGTTGCGGCGGATGCCGGTGTAGACACCCATCGGCACGCCAACCACCACCGCCAGCACCGCCGAGGTGACCGCCAGTTCCACCGTCGCCGGCAGCCGCTCGGCGATCAGCACGCTGACCGGGCGCGCCATGCGATAGCTGATGCCGAAATTGCCGTGCAGCGCCGCCCACAGATAATCCAGGTATTGCAGGAAAAACGGCTTATCGAGGCCCAGCTGGTGCACCAGCGCGAGGCGCTGCGCCTCGGTGAAATCCTGCCCGAGCATGGTGGTCACCGGGTCGCCGACGAAGGCGAACATCGCGAACGAGATGAAGCCCACCACCAGCAACACGGGAATCGATTGCAGGATGCGCGAGAAGATGAAGGCGAACATGGACAGCGTGCATCCTTGCCGAGCGACGGGGGGTGGGACCGGTGGCTGTTCTTATGGCAGCCGGCCGATGCTGGGAACCCCGCCCGATCCGATGCCGCCTCAGTCGCCATCAGGCTCGAAGATTTTTGACGGCTCGCCGGTCCATTCGGCCACCAGCGTGAAACCGACGCCGAGCAGCACCGGGCCGACGAAAACGCCCAGCAACCCGAACGCCAGCGCGCCGCCGAGCACCCCCAGCATGGTCAGCAGGAACGGCAACTGCGCGCCGCGGGCGATGAAATATGGCCGGATCACCGAATCCGCCCCGCTCACCGCGATGATCCCGTAGAGAAACAGCGCGATGCCCCAGCCGAGATGCCCGGTGGTGGCGAGCCACAACGCGGCCGGAATCCACACCACCGGCGCCCCGATCGGCAGCACCGACAAGCCGCCGGCGATCACCCCCAGCAGCACCGGCCGCGGCACGCCGGAGATCCACAGCCCGAAAATGGTCAGGATGCCCTGCACCACCGCGGTGCCGAGCAGGCCATAGACCACGCCGCGTATGGTCGCCCCGGTCACCTCGATCAGCCGGTCGGCCTGCGGCCCGGCAATCCGCCGGATCAGCGCGGTCAGCCGCACCGCCAGCACATCGCCGGAGGCATAGAGGAAAAACGCCACCACCAGGGCGAGAATGAATTCCAGCACGCCATTGGCCAGCCCCACCAGCAGCCGCAGCCCGAACTCGGCGGCGACCCCGAAATAGGGCTGGAAGAACGCCACCATCACGTTGAGATCGGCGGTCCAGCTCTCCCACAGCCGGGCGACGGTTTCGCCGATCACCGGCATATGCTCCACCCAGACCGGCGGGCCGGGCAGGCCGGCGGCCAGCAGGCCTTGCAACAGTTTTTGCAGTTGCCCGGCGTCGTCGGCGCCGCCCGGCACCGCGAGGCCCATCGGCAGCACCACCACCACGGCGGTGATGAACACCATCACCCCGGCCGCCGCCACGCGCGGCAGATGCACCTGCCGGCGCAGCCAGACGAATACCGGCCAAGTGGTGAAAGTGAGGATCGCCGCCCACAGGATCGCAGAGAAGAACGGGTAGAGCACCACCGTGCACCCGATCGCCACGCCCCCGAGCAGCAGGGCCATCAGCACGCGTTCCGCCGTCATTGCCGTCCACGCCCCGTTGCTCCTGCGGCAGATATCCAACAAGCGCCGCCCAAGTTCAACGCCCCCGCCGGCTTTGCCACCGGCGGCGGCATCGTGGTAGCGCTAACGGCAGGCGATCTGGTCAAGCCGGGTGCCGGCGGCTAGCTTTCCGCCACGCCGCCCGCCACGCCGCACAGATCCACGCAGCGGCCCGAACCGGCCCGAGGAGAAACCGCCATGCCCCGCCTGGCTGCCAACCTGTCCATGATGTTCAACGAGGTGCCGTTCCTCGACCGCTTCGACGCCGCAGCCAAGGCCGGCTTCAAGGCGGTCGAGTTCCTGTTCCCCTATGAGTTCCCGGCCGCCGAGCTGAAGCGCCGGCTGGACGCCAACAGGCTGCGCCTGGTGCTGTTCAACATGCCGCCGGGCGACTGGGCCGGCGGCGAGCGTGGGCTGGCCAGCCTGCCGGGCCGCCAGGCCGAATTCCGCACCAGCGTCGGCCGCGCGCTGGACTACGCCACGGCGCTGGACTGCAAGCTGGTGCACTGCATGGCCGGCATCCCGCCCGCCGGCACCCCGCCGGTGACCGCGGCCGCACTGTTCGCCAGCAACATCGCCTGGGCCGCCGAGCGCGCCGAGGCCGCCGGCGTGCGGCTGGCGCTGGAGCCGATCAACCACCGCGACATGCCCGGCTACCACCTCAACACCATGCAACAGGGTGCGGACGTGATCGCCGCGATCGGCGCCGAGCGGGTCGGCCTGCAATTCGACCTGTACCATTGCCAGATCACCGAGGGCGACATCACCAAGCGGATCGAGAAACTGCTGCCGATCATCGCCCATATGCAACTGGCCGACGTGCCGGACCGCCATGAACCCGGCACCGGCGAAATCGGCTGGGACTATGTGCTGCCGCGCATCGACGCGCTGGGCTACCAGGGCTGGATCGGCTGCGAATACCGCCCCGCCGGGGATACCGTCGCCGGGCTGGCATGGCGCAAGCGGTTCAAAGTCTAAGCAAGCAGCGCTTTTTTTTAAAAAAAAGCGCGCAAAAAACTTTTCATTCGCCTTGCAACAGCGGAGGTGCGGAGGCTCCGGGGTCTCCAAAATGAAT
>DATJEA010000078.1:0-2874 GCA_035497095.1 Acetobacteraceae bacterium
GGCGGAAGCTGCGGCAGTCGCCCTGGATGCGCACCGTGGTCGGGATCACGTTGCGGGTGCCGTCGGTGAGGAATTCGGTGACCGAGACCACAGCGCGGTCGATCGGGTCGAGCCGGCGGGCGACGATCTGCTGCAAGGCCAGCACAATGGCGCTGCCGGCCAGGATCGGGTCGATGCAGACCTGCGGCCGGGCGGCGTGGCCGCCGCGGCCGGTGACAGTGATGGTGAAGTTGTCCTCGGCTGCCATCAGCGGCCCGGCGGCGGTGGCGAAGTGGCCGAGCGGCAGGCCGGGCATGTTGTGCAGACCGTAGGCTTCGTCGATCGGGAAGCGGGCCAGCAGGCCGTCGGCGAGCATCGCCAGCATGCCGCGGCCGTGCTCCTCGGCGGGTTGGAAGATGAACTGCACGGTACCGTCGAAATCCGGCGCCGCCGCCAGCGCGCAGGCGGCGCCGAGCAGGGCGGCGGTGTGGCCGTCATGGCCGCAGGCGTGCATCCGGCCGGGCACGGTGCTGCGGTGCGGGTGGTCGCCCTGTTCGTGGATCAGCAGCGCATCCATGTCGGCGCGCAGCCCGATGGCGCGGTTGCCGCCGCCATTTCGCAAGGTTGCCACCACGCCGGTGCCGCCGATGCCGGTGGCGACCTCCAGCCCGGCCTGGCGCAGAATGGCGGCGACGAAGGCGGCGGTCTGGTGTTCCTCGAAGCCGGTCTCGGGATGGGCGTGCAGGTGGCGGCGCCATTCGGCCATGTGGTTCAAATCACTTCCTCCGGGCGCAGGCGGCATAGGGCGGCGGACTCGGCGGTTTCCACCTGGATGGTGCTGTGCTGGATGGCGAACCGGGCCTCCAGTTCGCGGCAGGCGCGTTGCAGCAGCGCCTGGTCATCGGCGCCCGGTTCGCGCACCAGATGTGCGGTTAGCGCGGTGTGGGTGGTGGAGAGCGCCCAGATATGCAGGTCGTGCACATCGGCCACGCCGGGCAGGCCGCGCAGATGGGCGGCCACCTGGTCGGGCGCGATGCCGGCCGGCACCGCGTCCATCGCCAGGTCGGCAGCGTCGCGCAGCGTGCCCCAGGTGCCGATGATGATGATCGCCACGATCATGAGCGAGGCCAGCGGGTCGAGCCAGAGCCAGCCGGTGAGCCAGATGCCGGCCGCTGCCAGCACCACGCCGAGCGAGACCAGCGCGTCGGCGGCCATGTGCTGGAAGGTGGCGCGAATGTTGAGGTCGTCGTGGCCGCGGATGAACAGCATGGCGGTGCCGCCGTTGATGACGATGGCGACAGCGGCCACCAGCATCACGGTGATCTCGCCGACCGGCGCCGGGTGGGCCAGCCGGTCGAAGGTTTCCACCGCGATCATGCCGGCGCTGACCAGCAGCACCATGGCGTTGACCAGCGCCGCGCCGATCGAGAACCGGCCCCAGCCATAGCTGCGCCGCGCGCTGGGCGGCCGGCGGGCCAGGATCGCAGCACCCCAGGCGAGCAGCAGCGCCAGCACGTCGCCGAAATTATGCGTCGCGTCGGCCAACAACGCCACCGAGTTCACCGCCAGGCCGTAGCCGACCTGGGCGGCGATCAGCGCGATGTTGAGCGCCGCGCCGACCGCGAAGGCGGTGCCGAAGCTGGCCGGGGCATGCGAATGCGCGTGGCCGTGATGGTGATGATGGTCGTGGTCGTGATGGTGATCGCTCGACATCTGCCCCTGCCCGGCCGGCGCCAGAGTGGCACCCCGGCGGCGCCCGGCGCAAGGCGCCCCGAGTGTGACCTCAGATCGGTGGTGTGTCGTTCCAGTGCGGCCGGTCGAGCGGGTCGAAGGTGATATTCTCGGTCAGGTTGTTTTCCACCGCCTTGACGCCAGGGATATTCGCCGCCGCCACCGCAAGCGCCTGACGCACCGCCGGCGAGGCGACGCGGCCCCACAGGTAGACGGTGCCGTCATGCACGACCACTTCGGCCGGCCGCGCGCCGTCGGCCCAGACCTGGGACTGCAATTCGGCCATCAGCCGATCGCGGATCACCGCGTCACCGCCATTGGCCACCGGCGCCTCGCTCCGCGCCACGGCTTCCACCAGGTTGGCGCGCGCGACGATGCCGACCAGCCTGGTGTCGGCGTCCACCACCAGCACCTGGCGCAGCTTGCGTTCATCGAGCAGCCGCGCGACCTCGGCCAATTCGGCGGTTTCCGGCACCGCGACGACGTCGCGGGTCATCAGGTCGGCCGCGCGGCGGCTATGGGTGCGGACATATTCGGCGGCCCGGCTGGCGGCCGAGGCGAACAGGTCGGACAGCCGGGAATGGGTTCGTCCGCTGCCGATTTCCATGCGGCGCATCAGGTCGCTTTCGCTGATGATGCCGACCACCCGGTCGTTGTGCAGGATCGGCACGCAGCGGAGGCGGTGTTTGACCATCAGGCCGGCGATTTCCTGCACGTCGGCGTCCGGCGTGGCGGTGACCACGTCGCGGCTCATGATGTCGGCGGCATGCATGGCAATACTCCGTTGGTTGCTCGTTGCTTATAGCATTCATATGGGCGATGCGGTGACAGTTCGCCACGCCCTGCGTTTGCCGAAACGCGGCAATGCGCGGCAGGGTGCGCGACAGGGGCGCAAAACGCTGTATGCAGCCCTATATCGAGAACAGTGGGTTCGCGTTGAGAGGCCCAGCCGTCGCGAAGCGTGAAGGAAACGAGCCGATGTTTGACACCAAAACCCGTGATATCGCCCGGATGCTGATGCGCAGCCATGGCTTGCAGGCGCTGGCCGTGGCGCAGGAGCATGCCGCCCAGGCGCGCGCCCAGGGCGACACCGCCGCCACCGAGCACTGGAACAAGGTCAGCCTGCGGGTGCAGGAGCTGCGCGGCGCCGACGCTCAGGCGGAG
>DATJEA010000079.1:0-17309 GCA_035497095.1 Acetobacteraceae bacterium
CGGCACTACGCTGGTGACCAACGCAATCATCGAGCGCAAGGGCGCGCCGGTCGGCCTGATCACCACCGCGGGCTTCCGCGACATATTGGAGATGGGCGCCGAGCAGCGCTACGACATCTACGACCTGTTCGTGCAGTTTCCCGAGCCGCTGGTGCGGCGCGATGCGCGGCTGGAGGTGGCCGAGCGGATCGACGCGCTGGGCCGGGTGGTAACGCCGCTTGACGAGGCGGCGGTGGCGCGGGCGGCGGCGCACCTGGTGGCGCAGGGCTGCGAGGCGGTGGCGATCGCCTTCCTGCATTCCTACGCCAACCCGGCACATGAGCGGCGCGCGGCGGAGATCGTGGCGCGGGAATTCCCGGCGCTGGCGGTGTCGGTGTCCAGCGCCGTGGTCGCCGAGATGGGCGAGTATCAGCGCATGGTGACGACGGCGGCCAATGCCTTCGTGCAGCCGCTGATGCACCGCTACCTCACCAAGATCGAAGGCGCGCTGCGCCAGGCCGGCTTCACCGGGGCGCTCCGGCTGATGCATTCGGCCGGCGGCCTGGTCTCGCTGGAGACGGCGCGCGACTTCCCGATCCGGCTACTGGAGAGCGGCCCGGCCGGCGGCGGGCTGGCCACCGCGTTGTTCGGCGCGATGGCCGGGCTGCCCGACGTGATCTCGTTCGACATGGGCGGCACCACGGCGAAGGCCTGCATGATCGAGGGTGGCCGCGCCGAGGTGGCGCCGATGATGGAGGCGGCGCGGGTGCATCGCTTCACCCGCGGCTCCGGCCTGCCGATCAAGGCGCCGGTGATCGAGATGATCGAGATCGGCGCCGGCGGCGGCTCGATTGCGGCGATCGACGAGGTCGGGCTGCTGAAGGTCGGCCCGCGCTCGGCCGGCTCCGACCCCGGCCCGGCCTGCTACGCGATGGGCGGCACCGAACCGACGGTGACCGACGCCAACCTGGTGCTCGGCTATTACGATCCCGGCTTCTTCCTCGGCGGGCGGATGGCGCTCGACCTGGAGGCGGCGCGGGCGGCGGTGGCGCGAGTGGCGGAACCGCTCGGGCTCGGCGTCGAGCAGGCTGCGCTTGGCATCCACAAGGTGGTGGTGGAAGGCATGGCGGCCGCCGCTCGGGTGCATCTGGTGGAGCACGGCAAGGACCCGCGGCACTATGCCATGGTCGGCTTCGGCGGCGCCGGGCCGGCGCATGTGGTGGCGGTGGCGCGCGCCATGGGCATCGCCAAGGTGCTGATCCCGCCGGCGTCCGGCGCCGCCTCGGCGCTGGGCTTCCTGGCCGCGCCGCTGTCGTTCGACGGCGTGCGCTCGCAGCGCATCGAGATGAAGCCGGGTTTCGATGCCGCGGCGGCGAACGCGATCCTGGACGCGCTGGAGGCCGAGGGCCGGCACCATCTGACCCGGGCTGGCGTGGCGCCGCAGGCGGCGACGGTGGAGCGCGCCGCCGATATGCGGCTGATCGGCCAGATGCACGAAATCTCGGTGCCGCTGCCGGACGGCGCGCTTGGGGCCGCCGATCTGGCCGCGATCCGGGCCGCGTTCGTCACCGCCTATACCGCCCGCTACGCCGCGCCGTTCGAGGGTGCCCGGTTCGAGGCGGTGAATTTCCGCGTTCGGGTGGCTGGCCCGGTGCCGGAACTGGCGCTGACCGGCGCCGCCGGCGGCGGCGATGCCACCGCCAAGGTGAAGGGCAGCCGGCTGTGTCATTTCGACAGCGGCGCCATCCAGACCCAGGTCTATGATCGTTACGCGCTGCGGCCGGGCGACGAGATTGCCGGCCCGGCGATCATCGAGGAGCGCGAGGCCACCACGGTGATCGGCCCGGCCGACCGGCTGCTTGTGGACGACAGCCTGACGCTGCACATCGCCATCGGCGCGCTGCCGGCGGCCGACGCGCTGGTCGACGCCGGCATGAGCCGGGCCGCTGCGGTGGCGCGCATCACCGCCGACCCGATCGGGCTCGAGATCATGTGGTCGCGGCTGGTCAACGTGGTGGAGGAGATGTGGCTCACGGTGTGCCGCACCGCGTTCTCGCTGGTGATCGCCGAGGCGCAGGATTTTGCCTGCGAACTGCTCGACCGCGACGGCGAGACCCTGGCGCATAGCCCGCGCGCCATGCCGGTGTTCAACCTGACGCTGCCGCGCGCGGTAAAGGCGCTGCTGGCCCGCTACCCGGCCGAGACGTTGAAGCCGGGCGACGTGCTGATCACCAACGATCCGTGGCTGTGCGCCGGGCATCTGTTCGACATCGCGATAGTAACCCCGGCGTTCGACGGCGAGCGGCTGATCGGGCTGATGGGCACGGTCGGCCATGTCTCCGATATCGGCGGCACCAAGGATTCGCTGCGCGCGCGTGAAATCTACGAGGAGGGGTTGCAGATTCCGCCGATGAAGCTGATCGACGCGGGGAAGCCGAATGCGACGCTGATCGAGCTGATCCGGCAGAACGTGCGCAATGGCGAGCAGGTGCTGGGCGACGTGTTCTCCTTCATCGCCGCCAACGAACTTGGCGCCGACCGGCTGCGCGCCTTCATGCGCGATTACGGCATGCACGAGCTTGGCCCGCTGGCCGAGGTGGTGCAGGGGCTCTCCGAGAGGGCGATGCGCGACGCGATCCGGGCGCTGCCGGATGGCGAATACCATGCCACTGTCACCAATAATCCGCTTGGCCAGACGATGACCTACCCGGTGGCGATCCGCGTTGCCGGCGATGCGATGACGGTGGATTTCGCCGGCGCGCCGCCGCAGGTGGCGCAGGGCGGGCTGAACTCGACGCTGAACTACACCGCGGCGCACGCCACCTACCCGCTGAAATGCATGCTGACGCCGACGGTGCGCGGCAATGCCGGCTGCTACCGGCCGTTCACCGTGCTGGCGCCGGAGGGCTCGATCCTGAACGCAACCTATCCGGTGGCAGTGAACCTGCGCACCCGCACCGGCTGGTATCTGGCGCCGAACATCTTCGCCGCATTGTCGGGTGCGGCGCCGAACGCGGTGCAGAGCTTCACCGGGCTGCCGGTGGCGATGAACATCTACGGCCGTGACGCCGAGGGGCGGCTGTATTCCGACATGCTGTTCTGCGGCGGCGGCCAGGGTGCCTCGGCGCGCGGCGACGGCCATTCGACGCTGCTGTGGCCGACCTCGGCGGCCAATACCTCGGTGGAACTGATGGAGAGCCGGGCGCCGGTGCTGGTGCTGGAGAAGATCTACCAGCCGGACTCCGGTGGCGCCGGCCGGCACCGCGGCGGTCTCGGCCAGCGCGTGCGGCTGCGCAAGCGTGACGAGGATGGGCGCGATATGCTGGTTTCGGTGTATCCGGAAGGCGTCAACAACCCGATCCAGGGGCTGTTCGGCGGTGCCGCCGGCGGCGGCGCGCGGGGCCGGGTGATCGATGCCGGCGGGCGGGTGTTGCGCGACTGCGGCACCGGCGAACTGGTGACCCTGGCGCGGACCGGCGAGATCGTCGAGCTGGTGCTGGCCGGCGGCGCGGGTTTCGGCCCGCCCGGCGAGCGCGGCAAGGCGGCGGTGGCGCGCGACCTGGCGCTGGGCCTGGTGACGCGCGGTGCCCCCCAACCCGATACCCGCAAGGCGGTGGCGAGCGAATTCGCCAAATGACCCAACAGCCGGCCAATGACCCAACAAGGAGCATGACAATGTCCGAGATCTTCCCGCGCCTGTCCCGGCGCGACCTGCTTGGCCTGGCCGGGGCTGGGCTCGCCGCGGCGAGTTTCCCGGCGCCGCTGTTCGCCCAGGGCGCCGGCAAGGTGCTGATCATCGCCTCGGGGCAGGACATCCCGAATTTCGACCCGCATACCTCGACTGGCTATTCGGCGTCGTTCATGATGCGCAATGTCTACGATCCGCTGGTGCGCGTCTCCGGCAACCCGCCTGAGCCGGTGCCGGCGCTGGCCGAAAGCTGGCAGGTGAGCGATGATGGCAAGCAATACGTCTTCAAGCTGAACCCGGCGGCGAAGTTCCATTCCGGCCAGCCGGTGACGGCGGCGGACGTGATCTACTCGTTCACCCGCGCGCTGAAGCTGGCCAAGGGCAACGCCTGGATGATCCGCGACATCGTGACGCCGGAGGGCATGTCGGCGCCCGACGCCGGCACGGTGAAATTCACCCTGGCGACCCCGTTCGCCGCCTTCCTGCAAGTGCTGCCGTGGATTTTCGTCGCGGAAAAGGCGGCGGTGGAGGCCCATCTCGGCAAGGACCAGGGGCAGAGCTGGCTGATGACCAACATCGCCGGATCGGGGCCGTTCACGGTCAGCCGGTTCCAGGTCGGCACGCTGTATCAGTTGGCCAGGGCGAAGACCGCCTGGCAGCCGGGTGGCGGCAATCTTGAAGGCGTGATCTGGCAGATCGTCCGCGAGACCGCGACCCAGCGATTGAAGCTGCAACGCGGCGAGGCGCATATCGCGGTGGACCTGACCGCCGAGGACATGGACGCGCTGAAGGGCGCCCCCGGTGTGGTGCGGGTGATCGAGCCGGAATACCGCACCTTCTCGATCAAGATGAACACCGCCTACGGGCCGATGATGGACCTCAATCTGCGCCTCGCGGTCTCCTACGCGATGAACTACCAGGCGATGATCCAGGCCACCCGCTACGCCGATCTGATGGTCGGCCCGCTGCCGCAGGGCATCCTCGGCCAGGACCCCAACCTGGTGGTGCCGCGGATGGACGTCGCCAAAGCCAAAGAGTACATGGCGAAGACCGCGAAACCCGAGGGCGGCTTCAAGCTCAAGATGGTCTATGTGAGCGGCCTGGAGCAGGAGCGGCGCTGGGCGCTGGTGCTGCTCGATAGCCTGAAGGCGCTCAACATCGGCCTGGACATCCAGCCGCTGAACTGGCCCGACGTGGTCGCCTCCGCCGCGAAGCCGCAGACGATGGCCGATTTCTTCCCGGTCTATCAGACGGCGAATTACGGCGATCCGGACAACATCGCCTATGCCGCCTATCATTCCTCGCGCAACGGCAGCTGGTCGAACCCGGTCTATCACAACCCGGAGGTGGACAAGCTGATCGAGGCCGGGCGGACCGAGATCGACCCCAAGAAGCGCGTCGAAATCTACCACCAGTTCCAGAAAGTGGTGGTGGCCGATGCGCCGGACATCTTCGGCGTGCTGGAGCGGCGCAAGCTGGGGCTGCGGGATTCGGTGAAGAACTACCACTTCACCCCGGTCGCCTCGAACGCGATCGAATGCTGGCCGCTGTCGCTGGCGTGACCCTGCGCGGCCGGCACCCGGTGTGGGTGCCGGCCGCATCTTCGCCAAGGCATCGCCCATGCTGAAGTTCATCCTGCGCCGGCTGCTGCTGCTGATCCCGGTGATCATCGGGCTGACCGTCATCATGTTCGCCATCGCCAGACTGCTGCCGGGCGACCCGGTGGGGCTGGCGGCCGGGCCGAACGCCACGCCACAGGAACGCGCCGAACTGGCCCACGAGTTCGGTCTCGACCAGCCGGTCTGGGCGCAATACGCCACCTATGTCACCGGCCTGGCGCATGGCGATCTCGGCCGTTCGCTGCTGACCCGCCGGCCGGTGGCGGCCGATATCGCGGCCTATCTGCCGGCGACACTGGAACTCGTGCTCACCGCGATGCTGATCGCCGTGCTGATCGGCGTGCCGCTGGGCTTGCTGACCGCGATGTGGCGCAACCGCTGGCCGGACTATCTCTCCCAGGTGCTGGCGATCGGCGCCATCTCGATGCCGCGCTTCTTCCTCGGCCTGCTGATGCAGTTGGTGTTCGCGATGTGGCTGGCCTGGCTGCCGCTCGGCGGACAGTTGCCGATCGTGGCCTTCCCGCCGCCGCATGTCACCGGCTTCATCACCATCGATGCGCTGCTGGCCGGTAATCTGGATACCTTCATGGTCGCACTGCGCCATCTGGCGATGCCGGCCATAGCACTGTCGCTGTCGCCGCTGGCCACCATCATGCGGATGATGCGCGCGTCGACCATCGAGGTGATGGGCCAGGACTATGTGATGACGGCGCGCGCGCTCGGCCTGCCGGCACGCAAGATCATCATGAAGGTGATCGGCCGCAACGCGGTCTCGGCGACGCTCACCGTGATCGGGCTGTATTTCGGCTGGCTGCTCGGCGGCACGGTGCTGGTGGAGACGGTGTTCGACTGGCCCGGCCTCGGCCTCTACGCCACCAAGGCGATCATCTCGCAGGATATGATGCCGGTGATCGGGGTGGCGCTGGTGATCGGGCTGATCTTCGTGTTCGCCAACCTGGTGATCGACCTCGCCTACGGGATCATCAACCCGAAAGTCCGCTACGGATGAGCGAGATTGACGCCGAAGCCGAACTGCCGGCGCCGTCGGACGGGCTGGCCCGCGCGCTGCACCGCTTCCGCCAGAGCCGGCTTTCGGTGGTCGGCGCGGCGATGGTCGCGGTGGTGCTGTTCTTCGCGGTGTTTGGCCAGCAACTGGCGCCGTATCCGGAGCAGGTGGCCGGCGCGGTGGATACCACGGCGCGCTTCCTGCCGCCGTCGATGGCGCATCCGTTCGGCACCAACGAACTGGGCCAGGACGTGCTGTCGCTGACCATGGCGGGCACCGCCGTCTCGGTGCTGGCCGGCTTCGGCGTGGTGCTGATTGGCAGCCTCGTCGGCACGCTGGTCGGCGCCATCGCGGGGTTTGCCGGCGGCTGGGTCGACGAGGTGCTGATGCGCCTGACCGACCTCACCCTGACCATCCCGAGCCTGATCCTGGCGATGGCGATTGCCGCCGCACTTGGGCCGGGGTTCCAGAACATGGTGATCGCCATCTCGGTGTCCTGGTGGCCAGGCTATGCCCGGCTGGTGCGCGGCGAGGTGCTGGCGGCCCGCGAGGAGGTCTATGTCACCGCCGCGCGGGCGCTCGGCGCGATCCCCGGCCGGGTGCTGTTCCGCCATATCCTGCCGAACTGTGTCTCGCCGATCATCGTCAAGATGTCGCTCGACATGGGGTTCGCGATCCTGACCGTGGCCGGGCTCGGCTTCATCGGCATCGGCGTGCGGCCGCCGACCCCGGAATGGGGCGCGCAACTGGCGGTCGCCCAGGCCTATATGCCGAATGACTGGTGGACCGCGATGGCGCCCGGCATGGCGATGTTCCTCGCCGTGTTCGGCTTCAACCTGCTGGGCGACGGGCTGCGCGATATTCTCGACCCGAAGGGCCGGCGTTGATGCCGCACCCCGAAGCGCCACCGCTGCTGGAAATCAGCGACCTGCATCTGACGATGGCGAGCTTCGACGGCGTGGCGCATGTGCTGAACGGCGTCGACCTCACGGTGCGGCGAGGCGAGGTCTGGGGGCTGGTTGGCGAATCCGGCTGCGGCAAGTCGCTGACCGGCCTGTCGATTTCGCGGCTGGTGCCGACGCCGCCGGCCCGCTACCCGGCCGGCGAAATCCGCTTCAACGGCACCGACCTGATGCGGCTCCGCCCGCGCGAGATGCAAGCGCTGCGCGGCCGGCGGATTGGCATGATCTTCCAGGACCCCACCACCAACCTCAACCCGACCGCGCGGATCGGCGACCAATTGGTGGACGTGGCGCTGGCGGCGGCGGCGCATGATCCGACGGTGCTCGGGCCCGCACCCGGCGGCGCCCGCCGCGCCGCCCGCGCGCTGGCCGCCGAGATGATGCAGCGCGTCGGCATCGATGACGCGGCGGCGCGGCTGCGAAGCTACCCGCATGAATTCTCCGGCGGCATGCGCCAGCGGGTGCTGATCGCCATGGCGCTGATCGGCCGGCCCGACCTGCTGATCGCCGACGAACCGACCACCGCGCTCGACGTTTCGGTGCAGGCGCAAATCCTGGCACTGCTGAAGCGGCTGGTGGCCGAGCATGGCATCGGCGTGATCCTGATCACCCATAACCTCGCGGTGGTGGCGCAGACCTGCAGCCATGTCGCGGTGATGTATGCCGGCAATGTGGTGGAGGCGGCGCCGGTGGCCGAGTTGATCGGCGCGCCGGCGCACCCCTATACCCGCGCCCTGCTGGCCGCGATCCCAACCCGCGAGACCCGCCGCGGTGAACTGCGCGGCCTCGCCGGCAGCGTGCCGGACCTGATCCACCCGCCGCCCGGCTGCCGTTTCGCGCCGCGCTGCGCCCGCGCGACTTCGGTCTGCCAGACCCTGCCGCCGCTGCGCCCGCTGACCCCCGGCCATCTCGTCGCCTGCTACCACCCGATCACGGAGCCAGCCGGTGCCTGAGCCGATCCTGGAAATCCGCGACGTCTCCAAGACCTACCCCGCCCGCGCCGGGCTGTTCGGCCGTGGCGTGGCGGTGGCGGCGCTGCGCCGCGTGTCGCTCTCGGTAGCGCGCGGCGAGAGTTTCGGGCTGGTCGGCGAAAGCGGCTCCGGCAAGACCACGCTGACGCGCGCCATCCTGCGGCTGGAGACGCCGAGCGCCGGGCAGATCCTGTATCGCGGCGAGGATCTGGCGAAACTCAGCGCCCGCGCTCTGCGCGCCTGGCGGGCCAAGGTGCAGATCGTGTTCCAGGACCCCTACGCCTCGCTCAATCCGCGCATGACGGTCGAGGCGATCGTCACCGAGCCGATGGTGATCCACCGCCGCGCGATGCCGCTCAGCAGCACGCAGCGGCGCGACCGGGCGGCCGAACTGCTGGCGCTGGTCGGCCTCGCGCCACAGCACCTGCGCCGCCATCCGCACGAATTTTCCGGCGGCCAGCGGCAGCGCATCGGCATCGCCCGGGCGCTGGCCTCGGGGCCGGACCTGCTGCTGCTCGACGAGCCGACCTCGGCGCTCGACGTCTCGGTGCAGGCGCAGGTGCTCAACCTGCTGATCGACCTGCAAGATCGTCTGGGCCTGACCTATTTCTTCATCAGCCACGACCTGTCGGTGGTGCGCTATCTGTGCGACCGGGTGGCGCTGATCCGCCACGGCGTGGTCGAGGAGGTCGGCCAGACGCAGCAGATTTTCGACGCCCCCGCCACCGAATATGCCCGCATGCTGATCGCCGCCGCGCCGGAAGTGCGCCCGTTCACCGGCTGACGCGGGGCCTATTGCAACCGCCCGCGCCCGAGCAGCGGCCAGACGATCTCGACCGCGCCATTGCGGGTGCCAACCAGGGTCTCGTGCAGATGCACCGTGGTGTCGCCATAGCCGATCAGCACGGCGATCCGCTCGCCGACGCGCGGCTGGTCCGAGCCGGCGGCAAGCTCGAACTGCCCGTGCTCGGCGGACAGCCGTAGCGGCGTCGCCCCCGGATAGTCCCGTGCGTGCGGCGCGGTGGCGTCGCTGGACAGCGCCTTCTTGCCGATATCCAGCACCACGCGGGTCGCGGTCGGCCGGCTGATCACGGTGGCCAGCACGGTCAGCGCGAATTCATGCTCCAGCCCCCAGGAGGCGTAGGTCAGATCGTGGAACACCGCGCCGCCGGCCTGGATTTCGGTGACCCCAGGCAGGCCGGCGGTGATCGCGTAGGTGCCGCTGCCGCCGCAACTGACGATCTCGATCGCCAGCCCGGCCGCCCGGCAGGCCTCGGCGCTGGCGGTCAGCAGGCCGACCGCGCTGGCCACCGCGGCGCGCTTCTGCTCGCCCGCCGGCATGCCGGCCAGATGCCCCTCCCAGCCCATCAGCCCGCGCAGCCGTACCCCGGGTGTGTCGGCGATCACCCGCGCCAGCGCCACGGTCGCCGCACCCGGCGCCACGCCGCAGCGCTGCATGCCGGTATCCACTTCGATCAGCAGCCCCTGTTCCACCCCGATCGCGCGCGCCGCGGCGGCGATCGCGGCGATATTCCCGGCGTCATCGACGCAGGTCATCACCTCGGCGTGGCGCTGCAAGCCGACCAGCCGGGCGATCTTCTCCGCGCCCACGATCTGGTTGGCGATCAGGATCGACTGCACCCCGGCGGCCGCCATCACCTCGGCCTCGCCGAGCTTGGCGCAGGTGACACCAATCGCCCCGGCGCGGATCAGCCGGTGCGCGATGGCCGGCAGTTTGATCCCCTTGGTATGCGGCCGCCAGCCGATGCCGTGCCGGCTGACCTCGGCCATGATGCGGGCGACGTTGCGGTCGAGCACGTCGAGATCGACCAGCAGGCGAGGGGTGTCGAGCGAAGCGATAGGGGTGCCGATCATCGTGGTCTCCTCAGGCGATCCAGGGGTTGGGGTCGAGCGGCGCGATCGGCCGGCGGATCTTGGTGTAGGGAATGCGCGCCGGATCGGGCGGATATGGGCCGCCGCAATCGACATAGATGATGCCGGCGGCGATCGGCGCGAAGGCGGCGTGGAAATGGTTGGAGGACTTCACCACGACGATCTTCTTGGCCGCCAGATCGATGCCGAGCCGGGTGAACACCGCCGGATTGAAGGTCTGCGCCCGGCCGCTGGCCAGCACCACGTCCAGCGCGCCGATGCTGATCGCGGCTGCCGGGCCGAGCGACACCTGGCTCTGCTCGAACGGAATCAGCAGGTCGTCGGTGGTCGCCCGCACCCGCACCACGGCATCGATCGGCCGGCCCGAGGTCGCCGCCGCCTTGCCGCCGAAGCGCAACGGTAGTTCCGCGCCCGGCCCGGCGGCGATGCAGAACCGCGCCGCGATCGGGTCCCACAGCGCGCCGACCGCAGCCGGCACTTCGGGAAACTTCAGCAACTCCTCGATCAGGAACGTGCTGTCCCCGGCCACGCCGCCGCCCGGATTGTCCCAGCGATCGGCCAGCACCACCGGCCCGCCCGGCATCCGCATCGCCTCGGCGACCGCTTCGGCGGTCTTCAGATGCACTGGCACCCCGGCGCCGCCCCAGCCGATCAATTCGCGCCCCAGCCGTTCCGCGAGCAGCGCGCCACGCGCCGCGTCGCCATCGGAATACACCAGCACCTTGCTGCCGACATCGTAGACGTCGGCCGCCTGGAAGCCGTGGATCACCGAGATCGACAGGATGCCGTCGTGCCCCTCCATCCGCTGCATCCGGTCGACGAAGCTGCGCCCCGGTTCGCGGCTGGTCATGAAGCCGCCGATCATCCGGCAGTCGAACACCGAGGCCACCGGCGCGATCTCGCCGGCCGCCGCACGCAGGCACAGCGCGGTCAATTCCTCGGCGCGCGGCAGGAAGTCGGTGTGCGGAAACTCCTTGAACGACACGATGACGTTGGTGTTGTCGACCATCTGCGCCGACAGATGCGCGTGCAGGTCCAGCTCGGCGCCGATCACCGCATCGGGCGCGATGGCGCGGGCGCGGGCCAGCAGGTCGCCCTCGCAGTCGTCATAGCCATGCGCCACCATGCAGCCGTGCAGGCCGAACAGGATCACCTGCACTGGCATCGCGGCGCGCAACTGGCCGAGAATCTCATCGCGCAGTTCCTCATAGGCGGCGCGGCCGACCAGCCCGGCCGGCTCCGCCCAGGCGGTGCTGCCCTCGATCAGCGTATGCCCGCCCTGGCGTGCCGCCTGCCGCGCCGCCACCACCGGCGCGCTGCACAAGGTCGGCGTGGCGGGATGCGTGCCAGGCGGGTAATAGGTGTCGTCGAACGCCCGCCGGTCGGTCGGGATCGGCGCGAAAGTATTGGTCTCGGTGCCCAGACTGGCCGCGAAGATGCGCATGGTTCGGCTCTCTTGCTTCAGATCACCGCGGTCAGCCCGCCATCCACCACCAGCACGCTGCCGGTGGTGAAGCCGGCCGCGCGCGACGCCAGATAGACCACTGCGGCGCCCAGTTCGCCAGGCTCGCCCCAGCGCCCGGCCGGGGTGCGCGCGGCGATGCGCGGCTGGAACCCGGGATCGGAGGCGCGCAGCCCGCTATTGCCGTCGGTGGTGAAATAGCCCGGCGCCAGCGCGTTCACCGTCACCCCGTGCGGCGCCAGATCGGCGGCCAGCCCGCGCGCCAGCCCATGCAGCCCGGTCTTGGCGGCGACGTAACCGGTTATCCCCGGCCGCGCCACCATGCCGTTGATCGAGCCGACCAGCACGATCCGCCCATAACCGGCCGGGATCATCAGCCGTGCCGCCTCGCGCGCCAGCCGCCAACTGGCGGAGAGATCGGTGTCCAGCACGTGCTGCCAATCGGCGTCGGTCTGCTCCAGCAGCGGCTTGCGCACCGTGGTGCCGGCATTGCTGACCAGAATGTCGAGCCGCCCATGCCGCGCGCCAACCGCCGCCATCGCCGCGGTGACCGCGCCTGCGTCGGCCACGTCAAACGACGCGATATCCGCCGACAGCCCCCAGCCGACCAGCTCCGCTTGGCGACCGAGCAATGCCGCCTCGTCGCGGCTGTTCAGCACCACATGCGCGCCGGCCGCCGCCAGCGCCCGCGCCATCGCCCAGCCCAGCCCGCGCGAAGCGCCGGTGACCAGCGCCACCTGGCCCCTGAGGTCGAACAGCCGGGCCGGCGGCAGCGGCGCGTCGTCCATCGCGCCGCTCACCCGCGCCAACCGTCAATCGGATCGAGCGGGAAGATCGGCCGTGGCAGTCGCCGCCACGGCAGCCCGGCGACGTCGGACTGGCCGGGGCCGCTGGTATTCATGCGGATCACCCGGCTGCTGATCGGCGCGAAATACTGGAAGTTCGACGCGGTCTTCAGCACCGCCATCTTGTAGTCCGCCGGCTCCAGGCCGAATGCGCGATACACATCCGGCACGTTGCCGCCGGCCCCGGTGCCCTCGGAAATCAGCATCGTCACCGGCCCGGTCTCGAAGATCACCGTTCGGCCCTGGTCGAACTCCGGCTGCTGGAACATTTTCACCCGCACCCGCCCATCGGCGATCCGCCCCACCCGCCCGGTGATCGGCAGCGGCTGGAAATAGCCGCTGATGCTGCCGCCCACCGACAGCGTCACCTCGGCGCCCTCGCCGGCCTGGACCAGCCGGGCGACGGTCTGCGGCTCCACCAGCGGCAGCAGCGCCCGGCTCTTGATGCCCAGCCGCAAGATCGCCTCCAGGATCAGATTGCTGTCCCCGGCGGCGCCGCCGAACACCGTGTCGCCGGTGTCGCTCAGCACCACGACGCCGCGCTCCGCGGCATCGGCCAGCCGCACCCCCTCATCGATGTCGACCGCATCGCGCACCATGAACTGCTCGCGCATCGCCCAGGCCAGATCGGCACTTTCGTCGGCCAGCCGCTCGGCCAGCGCCCGATCGCCATCGGTCACCACGATGGTCGCCCAGCCGCCCTCGGCGACGTCCAGCCAGGGCTGCATCGGGCAGGGCACCACCTGCAGCACCTTCGGATCGGCCTCCATCGCGCGCGCCTGATCGAACCACGCCTTCATCGGCCCGGCGGCGGTGAGGAACTGCTCCTGATGGGTGATCATCCGCAGCTTGCGCCACGCCATCACCGGCTTCACCCCGTCGCGCAGAATCCGCACCAGCATCTCGCCGGCCAGCCGCCCGGTGTCGTAGACGTCATGCGGCTGGGTGCGATGGCCGACAATCGCGGTGCTGAGGCTCACCATCTGCTGCGTCACGTTGGCGTGGTGGTCGAGCGACACCACGATCGGCACCTCCGGCCCGAGCACCGCGCGGCACAGCGCCAGTTGCGCGCCCTCGACATCGTCCACCCCCTCGGCGGCGCAGGCGCCATGCAGATGCAGCGCCAGCGCGTCGATCCGCCCGGCGGCGCGCAGCCCGCTGCCGATCCGCTCCTCGAAGAACATCCGCGCCGCGGTATCCAGCCGCCCGCCGGCCACCGCCCAACCGGAGATGATCGGCACCCACTCCACCGCGAACCCGGCATCGGCCATCGCATCGACGCAGCCGCCCACCTGGCCGAGCCCGCGCATGCGCTCCAGCACCGCCGGCCCCTCATACAGCCCATGCGCCGTGAACACCGCCAGCGTGGTCGGCAGTTTGTTGAAGTCGTTGGTCTCCTGGCCGATATGGATCACGGCGACGCGCATAAGGTCCTCACAGGGTCACGAGATCGGGCAGGGCAAGGCGGCACGCGAATAGAGTGTATGCAAGAGGAACCATAACGCGGATCGCTCGGATTGTGTTTGACTGCGGCACAACGCGGTGGTTGCATCCTACAGCGCAACTTCGAAGTGCGAACAGGGGGGGCTGATGGCCAACGATTTCACGCGCGTGTCGCGGCGGCAGGCCGGGGCGGTTTTGGCCGGTGCGGCGCTGGCCGGGGTGGGGCTGGCGCGGAGCAGCGGCGCCCAGGCCGCCGCGCTCAAAACCGGCACGCTGCGCGTCGCGGTGCTGGCCGACATCGTCAACTTCGACCCGATGCAGTTCTCCTCGCAGAACGCCACGGTGATGCGCAACCTGTACGACACGCTGATCGACTACGACGCCCACGGCAAGGCGATCCCGGCGCTGGCCACCGCCTGGAAGGTCGCGCCGGACAGCAGCTCGGTCACGCTCACGCTGCGCTCCGGCGTCGCCTTCCAGGACGGCACCGCGATGGACAGTGCCGCGCTGGATGCGACGCTGAAAAAGGCCAACGACCCGGCCAAGGGCAAGAACGTCTACCCCACCATGGCGCCGGTGAAGGGCTGGGAGGTGCTCGACCCGCATACTGTGCGGATCGACTTCAAGGCCCCGGTGCCGGAGCGCCAGATCACCGATCTGCTGCAATTCATGCCGGTCATCGCCGCCTCCGGCATCGACAGCGTCGAGACCAAAACCGCCGGCACCGGCGCCTTCCAGGTGGCCGAGCGGGTGCTCGGCCAGAAGCTGCACCTGACCGCCAATCCGAAGTATTGGCGCAACGGCGAGCCGACCCTGAAGGACGTCGTGTTCACCGTATTCAGCGACAACGCCTCCGCCTCGGCGGCGCTGCAATCGGGCGCGGTCGACATGATCTATGGCGGCGGCGCGCGTGACGCGGTGCGGCTGCGCGATGCCGGCTACCAGTTGATCCAGGGGCCGGGCCAACTGGTGCAGGTGTTCCGCATCAACACCACCATGGCGCCGTTCAACAACGAGAAATTCCGCCAGGCGTTCAACTACCTGATCGATCGCGCGGCGATCCTGAAGGTCGGCTATGCCGGCCTGGGCGAGGTCACCGCACTGCCCTGGGCGCCCTCCAGCCCGGCCGCCGATCGCTCCTACGACAAGACCTATGCCTTCAATCTCGACAAGGGCAAGGCGCTGCTGAAGCAGTCCGGCCTGACCGCCGCGCAGATGAACGACTGGAAACTGACCGTCAACAGCGGCGACGACGCCTCGGTGCGGATCAGCCAGGTGGTGCAGGCGACGCTGGTCAAGGCCGGCATCAACATCAAGCTCGACCTCAAGGGCGGCACCGAATTCGTCGACGCCATGCTCGGCGGCCATTTCAACGCGATGTTCGGCGGCGTCGGCAACGTGCAGAAATTCCCCAGCCGCATCGCCACCAACAGCATCTATCGCACCGTCAACAATCCGGTGCTGGGCAAGGTCAACCCGTTCAAGGACTATGTCGACGCCATCCACCGGGTCGACACCACGATGGGCAGCGGCCCGGCAGTGAAGGCGGCCTACGACGCGCTGAACAAGGCGATGGTCAACGACTCGTTCGGCATCGCCACCAACTCCTACAACGTGTTCCTGATCGTCGCCGCCAAGAAGGTCGCCGGCTTCATCCCCGATATCGACAACCTGCTGGTGTTGCGCGGCGTCGGCTTCAAATCATGACCGCCTGCTGAACCGACCGTCCTATGCCTGACGATGCGATGCTGTCGGTGCGAGGGCTCGAAGTAGCCTTCCCCGGCGGCGGCCAGGCGGTGCGCGGGGTGGATTTCGACGTTGCGGCCGGCGAGGTGCTCGGCATCGTCGGCGAATCCGGCTCCGGCAAAAGCGTCACCGCGCTGGCCATCACCGGCCTGCTCGATCCATCGGCGCGAGTGCGCGGCAGCATCCGCCTCGGCAGCCTGGAGGTCACCACCGCCGACCCGGAAACCCTGCGCCGGATGCGCGGCCGCGATGTCGGCACCATCTTCCAGGACCCCACCACGACGCTGAACCCGGTGCTGCCGATCGGCCGCCAGGTCACCGAGGGCCAGGTAGCGCACGGCCTGGTTGCCGCCTCCGCCGCACCCGCCCAGGCGGCCGCCCTGCTGCGCGAGGTCGACATCCCGGACCCGGCGGCGCGCATCGCCCAATACCCGCACCAGTTCTCCGGCGGCATGCGCCAGCGCGTGGTGATCGCCATGGCGATGGCCGGCCACAAGCGCCTGATCATCGCCGACGAACCCACCACCGCGCTCGACGTCACGGTGCAGGCCCAGGTGCTGGCGGTGCTGGCCGAACGCCGCCGGCAGACCGGCGCGGCAGTCATCCTGATCACCCACGACCTCGGCATCGTCGCCGAAGTCGCCGACCGCGTCGCGGTAATGTATGCCGGCCGCATCGTCGAGACCGGCCCGGTGGACGCCATCTTCCACCGCCCCCGCCACCCCTACACCGCCGGCCTGCTGCGCAGCCTGCCGCGGCTGGACACGGTGGCGGCGAGGCTGCTGCCGATCGACGGCCAGCCGCCGGAGCCCGCCCGCCTGCCCACCGGCTGCGCCTTCCACCCGCGCTGCGCGATCGGCCGCAACCAGCCGATCTGCGCCACCGTCGACCCGATCCTCAGCGCCGATGGCCAGGCCAGCGCCGCCGCCTGCCATTTCCCGCTCGCCGGCCCGCCGCCGCCACTGCCCCGGCCAGACCCCACCGCCGCCACCGCGAAGGGCGAGGACCTGCTGGTGGTCGAGGACCTGCGCGTCCACTTCCCGATCCGCAGCCGCCTGCTGCGCCGGCAGATCGGCTGGGTGCGCGCGGTCGACGGCGTCAACCTGGTGCTCCGCGCCGGCGAAACCCTCGGCCTGGTCGGCGAATCCGGCTGCGGCAAAACCACCACCGGGCGCGCCATCATGGGCCTGCTGGCCGTCCGCTCCGGCCGCATCCGCTTCGCCGGCGAGGACATCACCGGCATGAGCCGCACCGAGTTGCGCCGCATCCGCCGCCAGATGCAATACGTCTTCCAGGACCCGTTCGCCTCGCTCAACCCGATCCGCACCGCCGGCGAGATCGTCGCCGAACCGCTGCGCATCCACGGCCTCTACGAGGAGATGGGCGGCGCCGCCTATGTCGGCAGCCTGTTCGAGCGGGTCGGCCTGTCGCGCGACATGATGAGCCGCATGCCGCGCCAGTTTTCCGGCGGCCAGAAGCAGCGCATCGGCATCGCCCGCGCGCTGGCGCTGCAACCGCGCCTGCTGATCCTCGACGAACCGGTGGCGGCGCTGGACGTGTCGATCCAGGCGCAGATCGTCAACCTGCTGCAAGACCTGCAACAGCAACTCGGCCTCGCCTACCTGTTCATCGCGCACGACCTCTCGGTGGTCCGCCATATCTGCAACCGCGTGGCGGTGATGTATCTCGGCCGCA
>DATJEA010000080.1:0-7045 GCA_035497095.1 Acetobacteraceae bacterium
GCGCAGGTCGGCACCGAGGTGGTGGATAAGGACGGGCGGATCGTGGCGCTGAAGCCGGCGCCGGGTGGGGTCTGGCGGTTTCGCGCCACGGTGGCTGACGTCTCGCCGGTGTTTGTCGACATGCTGATCGCCACCGAGGACCGGCATTTCTGGCAGCATCCGGGCATCGACCCGCTGGCCCTGCTGCGCGCCAGCTTCCAGGACCTGCGCGCCGGGCACATCGTCTCCGGCGGGTCCACGCTGACCATGCAGGCCGCCCGGCTGCTGGAACCGCGCCCGCGCACCGTGCGCAGCAAGATCATCGAGTTGTTCCGCGCGCTGCAATTGGAGGCGCATTTCAACAAGCGCGAAATCCTGTCGATCTGGATGACGCTGGCACCCTATGGCGGCAACCTCGAAGGCGTCCGCGCCGGCTCGCTGGCCTGGTTCGGCGTGCCGCCCGGCGCACTGGAACCGGCCCAGGCGGCGCTGCTGGTCACCATCCCGCGCCGGCCCGAGGCGCTGCGGCCAGACCGCCACGCCGCCCGCGCCCGCGGCCTGCGCGACCGCATCCTGCACGCCGATGGCGGCGCCGTGCCAACCCACCGCCAGCCGATGCCGCGCCATGCGCCCCAGATGGTCGCGAGCCTCGGCCATGCCCCGCGCATCATGACCACGCTGGACGCCAATCTCCAGCAGGCGGTCGAACGGCTGGCCGATGCGCGGTTGCGCCAACTGCCCTCGCATGTCTCGCTGGCGATGCTGATCGCCGATGTTCACAGCCGCGAAATCCGCGCCATCGTCTCGGGCGGCACCGATCGGTCCGAGGCGCGGGCCTGGGCGCTCGATCTCACCCGCGCTGTCCGCTCCCCCGGTTCGGCGCTGAAGCCGTTCATCTACGCGATGGCCTTCCAGGACGGTATCGTCGGACCGGAAACCCGGGTCGACGACCTGCCGCGCCGGTTCGGCGCCTACGCGCCCGAAGATTTTGACCGCAGCTTTTCCGGCACCGTCACCGCCGCCCAGGCGTTGCAGCAATCGCTGAACCTGCCGGCGGTGGCGCTGCTCGACCGGGTCGGCCCGATCCGCTTCGTCGCCACGCTGAAGGAGGCCGGGGTGCGGCTGGTGCTGCCGCGTGGCGCCGACCCGTCGCTGCCGATCGCGCTGGGCGGCGCCGGCATCACGCTGCGCGACGCGGCCGGGTTGTATGCCGCATTGGCCACCGATGGTACCGCGATGCGATTGCGCCTGCGCGCCGATGATCCGGCGGTGCCGCAGCCCTTCCTGCAACAGCGCGCCGCCGCCAGCATCGCCGCCGTGCTGACCCATCGTTTCCCCGATGGCGGACCGGCTGGCGTCGCCTGGAAGACCGGCACCTCCTGGGGTGGGCGCGACGCCTGGGCGCTGGGGTTCGACCGTGACCATGTCGCCGCCGTCTGGATCGGCCGGCCAGACGGCACCCCGGTTCCCGGCGCCACCGGCGCCAGCCTGGCGCTGCCGATGCTGGCCCGGCTGTTCGGCCTGCTGCCTGCCGCCCCGCGCCCTGCCCCGCCGCCATTGCCGGTGCCCCGCGAGCGGCGCGTCGCCCATGCCGACAGCCTGCGTCTGCTGTTCCCGCCGCCCGGTGCGGTGCTCGGCGCGGCGCTGTCGGGCGAGGCCACCCGGGTCGTGCTGCGCGCGATGGGCGGCCAGCGCCCGCTGACCTTCCTGGTCGATGGCGCGCCGCTGGCCACCGATCCGGCCCGCCGCGACGCCGCCTGGCGCCCGACCGCGCCCGGCTTCTACCGGCTGACCGTGCTGGACGCCTCCGGAAGCACCGCGCATGCCAATGTGCGGGTGAAGGAGGTGCGCTAGCTCAGATCGGCACCAGATCGACGACGACTTCGACGCTGTGGGCGCCGCCGCCGAGGATCACGCCGCGGATCGGGCTGATGTCGCCGTAGTCGCGGCCCCAGGCGAGCACGACGTGATCGGTATGGACGATCAGGTTGTTGGTCGGGTCGAGATCGACCCAGCCGGCCTCGGGCCCCATCCAACCGCCGACCCAGGCATGCGACAGGTCGGCGCCGCGCAGCGCCGCGCCGCCTGGGGGCGGGGTGGTGCGCAGGTAGCCGGACACGTAGCGGGCCGGCAGGCCGAGCGCGCGCAGGCCGGCGATCATCAGACGGGTAAAATCCTGGCAGACCCCGGCGCGGCTCGTCAGCACCTGGGAGACCGGCGTGTGCAGTGTGGTCTCACCGGGCTTGAGGGCAAAATCCTGGTTGATCCGCCGAGTAAGCTCGAGCAGGCCCGCCAGCACCGGGCGGCCGGGCGGGAAGCTGGCCGCGGCATAGGCGCCGGCAGCCGGGTCGGCCGGGGCCATCGGGCTGGCGAAGGCGAATTCGGCGTCGCGCCATGCCGGTAGGCCGCCGCGCCCGGCGGCTTCGGCCACCTGCTCCCAGGGCGGGATCGCACCGGCCGGCGGGGGGGCCGGAAAGGCAACGTCGATCTCGGCCTCCAGCGTCACCTGGAAGCGATCATGCGGGCGGTCGAGAAACAGCCAGCGCGCCGCGTTGCCGATATGGTCCGCACCTTCCGAGATGCGCGAGGGCAGCGCGGCGGCGTGCAGCCCGGCGGCTACGACACGCTGCCCCGGCAACACGCGCGGGGTGAGGTGCAGCATGTGGCCGGAGAGGTCGACCTTCTCGGCGTAGCTGTAAGGTGGTGCTGTGGTGGGACCCGATATTTCATGCCGCGCCACGCAGCCGCCCGGCCTCGCCGCCGACCACCAGGCCCTGCATGCCGAGCGTGCGGGCGGCCGGCAGCAGCGCGAAATAGCTGGGGGTGATGCGGTCGGATAATTCGTCCAGCAGCGTGTGCATGGCGACGAACTGGAAGGCGAGGCCACGCGGATTGCCCTGGTCGGCCAGCACCAGATCGAGCACCGGCGCGGGTTGCAGCACGTTGAGCCAGCGGCTGCGGTAGGTGGTTGCCGAGTCGCACAGTTCCAAGGCCAGCCGCAGCCCGATTTCGAAGCGCGGCGGTGGCTGGTCGAGTGCGAAGGCGATCTCGGCGGCCACCGCGTGGGCGCGCTCGATGCGGCGGCCGAGTTCAAGGAACAGCCAGCCGCCGCCGCCTACCCTGTTCTCGGCGGCGGCACCGGCGACGGCGGTGGAGAAACGCAGGATCCCGACCATGGCGTGGGCGAGCGCATGAAGATCGTGCAGGCCGGCGGCATCGCAGCGAGCACTGCGCAGCGACTGGGTGAAGGTGGCGTACATGTCGTCGGTCAGCCGGTCGCGGACGCTTTCGGTGAGGCCGGCGATGAGGCGCATCAGTTCGTCCACCGCACCACCGGGCGCCGTGCTGGCGAGCAGCGCGGCGCGCAGCGCGAAGCTGACCGGGCCGGCGGCTGCTTCGGCGATGACCCGGGATTCGGCGAGGCAGCGTGCGAGAATCTGCAATTCCGCCGACTCGCGCGGCCGCATCGAGCCGGCGCGCGACAGCCTTGTGGCGGCGGCGCGGTCCAGCCGTGCGGCGCGGCCGGCCAGACCGCCCTCCCCCAGCGCCGACAACGCGCCAAGCAGCGGGCGCCAATGCGGGCGCAGGCCGGCGCCGTCGACCATCTCGTCGATCGCCGGCGCGGGCAGCATCAGGGGCAACTCCGCGGGTTCATGCGAAGCGGCGCAGGTCCAGCGTGCGAGGGTGCTCGCGGCCACGATCGGCGGCGGGCCGCTCGATCGGCTGCGGCGGTACGCTGGCGGGGCTGTGGCCGAACGGGAAGCAGCGGGTGCGGCGGCGGGCTTCGGCGGAATTGGCGTTGACCGGGAAATCCTCGTAGCTGCGCCCGCCGGGGTGGGCGGCGTAATGCGTCATGCCGCCCAGCGCGCGGCCGGTCCAGCGGTCGATCGCGTCGAACAGCAGCAGCACCTGCGGGCGGATGGTGGGGTGCAGCGCGCTGGGCGGGTTCCACGCCTTGAAGCGGATGCCCGAGACCTGATCGCCAGCACGCCCGGTCGCCTGCAGCGGCACCGCGACGCCGTTGCAGGCCAGCATGTGGCGTTCCACCGGCCAGCCTTCGGCGCGCACCTGCACCCGCTCGGCCGAACTGTCGACGTAGCGGACCGTGCCGGCGGAGGATTGCTCCTCGCCAAGCACATGCCAGAGCCCCAGCGCGTGGCGCAGTTCGAGGCGCATACCGCGCAGCGCGATTTCGCCGAGCACCGGGAAACGGAAGGCGAGATGCGGCGCAAACCAGGCCGGGTCCAGCTTGATGCCGAGTTCCTCCAGCGCGTCGTCGAAATCCTGTTCGCAGCATTGCGGCAGCAGGAGTTTGTCGTGCAGCCTGGTGCCCCAGCGGACCAGCGGGCGCTCGTAGGGAGTCTGCCAGAAGGCGGCGACGGCGGCGCGCGCCTCGACGGCGCCGCTGATCGGCGCGGCGGATTGCGGGTCCGGGCTGGCGGCGAGCGGGATATGGTCCTCGCCGGTCACCAGGCCGGAGGTGGCGTCGAGCCCGATCCAGCCGGCGCCGGGCAGATAGACCTCGGCCCAGGCATGCAGGTCGGTGAAGTCGGCGGTCGGGCCTTCCGGGCCGTCCAGCGGCTTCACGTCGCCGACCTGTTGGATCAGGTAGCCGGAGGCGAAGCGAGCGGCGTAGCCGAACTGGTGCAGCAGTTGCACCAGCAGCCAGGCGGAATCGCGGCAGGAACCGCGCCCGGCCGCCAGCGTCTCCTCCGGCGACCAGACCCCCGGCTCCATGCGCACGATATAGGCGGTGCGGTCGCCACCATCCGGTTCAGCGCCACCAGCGTGTCGATGTTGCGCAGCGGGCTGCGCGGCACCTCGGCCAGCAGCGCGGTGAGCCTCGGGCCGAGCGGATCGGTGCGGCGAAACGGCGCCAGCTCGTTGACCAGCACCGGATCGTAGGTGAACGGCCAGGATTCGGCGTCCGGCTCCAGGAAGAAGTCGAACGGGTTGATGGTCGCCATGTCGGCCACCAGGTCGACGGTAACCGAAAAGCCGGTGACCCTCTCGGGGAACACCACGCGGGCGAGGAAATTACCCTGCGGGTCCTGCTGCCAGTTGAGGAAATGCGGCTTCGGTTCGACGGTCAGCGAATAGGCCAGCACCGGGATGCGGGCATGTGGCGCCGGACGCAGTCGGATGGTTTGCGGGCCACGCGTGACCGCGCGGTCGTAGCGGTATTCGGTCCGGTGCGTCAGCGCCACATGCAGCGACCTGCTCAGCCGGGGCGCTTGAAGCGGTTGGGATTGACCGCGTCGATGATAGAAGCCGCTTCGCCGGGGTCGCGATGGCTGATCAGGTCGGCGGCGAACCGGCCGGCGGCGGGCGAGGTCTGGATGCCGTAGCCGCCCTGGCCGATGAACCAGAAAAAGCCCTCGGCGGTGTCGTCCCAGCCGAACGCCAGGCTGCCGTCGGCGACGAAGCTGCGCAGGCCGGCCCAGCTGCGCTCGACGCGGGTGACATTGATGTCGAGCGCCTGCTGCATGCGGTCGATGGCGATCGCGACATCGAGTTCGTCGGGCTGGATGTCCTGCGGGTCCACCGCGGTTTCATCGGCCGGCGAGACCATCAGCCGGGTGCGGGCCTCGGCACGGCAATACCAGGTGCCGGCGCAGTCCATCACCGCCGGCCAGTCGGCCACCGCCCAGGGTTCCGGGTTGATGATGACGCCGGTGCGGCGCTTGGGTTGCAGGCCGATCGGCGCCAGCCCGGCCTGGATGGCCACCTCGTCGCCCCAGGCACCGGCGGCGTTGACCAGGGTGGGCGCGCGCAGCACCACGCCGCCGGTCACCTCCACCTCCCACAGCCCGCCCTTCCGCTCGATGCGCATCGAGCGGCTGCGCAGCGCAAGCTGGCCGCCGCGGGCGCGCAGCGTGCGCAGGAAGCCCTGGTGCAGGGCGGCGACATCCATGTCGAAGGTGTCGTCCTCGATCGCCGCCCGCGCCACATGGCCAGGGCGCAGCGCCGGCACCAGCTCGGCCGCCTGCGCCGGGGTCAGTTCTTTCAGGCCGACGCCGATTTCCATCATGTGGTCGTAGTCGGCCAGGGTGTCGGCGGTGGCGATGTTGAGCACCGGGCGATGCGCCATGATCGGGGTCTCGGTGAAGCCGGGCGGCGGCGCGTCGAAGAAGGCGCGCGACAGGCCGGTCAGCATCCGCACATCAGGCGGGCCGTAATTCAGGATCCACAAAGCTGCGGAGCGGCCGGTGCTGTGAAAACCGGCGATTTCTTCGGCTTCGATCAGCGCGACCTTGTGGTCGGCGGCGAGATGGGCGCCGGCAGTCGCTCCCGCGATGCCGGCGCCGACGACGATGACGTCGAGGGTATGAGTGTCCATGGCCGGCACTGTATCCGCCGTTGTGCCGGCGCCATAGGCCCGATTGCGACGATGCCGGGTTGCAGGATCGTGCTGGCGCGGCGAGCATACCCGCCAACAAGGGGAGGCTGGCATGGTCGATCTGCTACTGCGTAGCGACTCGGTGGTGACGCCCGAGGGCGTCGGCGCGCACGACATCGCGATTTCCGGCGGCAAAATCACCGCCGTGGCGCCGCATGGCAGTCTGGCGCCACCCTCCGGCGGCCGGCTGATCGAACTCGACGGGCGAATCGTGATGCCCGGTGGTATCGACCCGCATGTGCATTGCGCCTGGCCGATGCCGGACCCGGATGGCGGGCCGGCGGCGCTGACCATGCCGCCCGCGGTGGTCAGCCGGGCGGCGATCCATGGCGGCACCACCACGCTGCTGGATTTCGTGCGCTGCACCGACGGCGCCAGCGTGCAGGACGCCATCGCCCGGCGCGATGCCGGCTGGGCCGGCGCCTGCCATACCGACTACGCCTTCCATCTGATGGTCGAGGGCGATATCCAGACCGCGACGCTGGACCAGTTGGCGGTGGCGCTGCGCAATGGCCATCCGACGGTGAAGATCTTCACCACTGACATCACCCCGAACCGCAAGGGGCGGATGGTAGATTTCGGCGACATCATGGAGGTGTTCCAGGTGATCGCCGCCAATGCCGGGCTCGGGGTGATCCACGCCGAGGATAACGACATCGTCATGCA
>DATJEA010000081.1:0-2077 GCA_035497095.1 Acetobacteraceae bacterium
CTGCAGGGCCTGCAACCGGCCAACCTGGCCGACTGGGCCTCTCTAGCCTATTCGATCGGCCCGAGCATCACCCTGCCGATCTTCGATGGCGGCCGCCGCACCCGCACGCTGGAACTGCGCAAGGCGCAGCAGCAGGAGGCCGCCATTACCTATCAGCGCACCGTGCTGGGCGCGCTGCACGAGGTGGACAACGCGCTGACCGCCTATGGTGCCGAGCAGCAGCGGCGCGACGAGCTGGCGCGCGCGGTGGCGCAGGACCGCCGCGCCGTCGCACTGGCCCGCGATCGCTATGAGCAGGGCGTGGCCGATTTCTTGCAGGTGCTGACCGCCCAGCGTGCGCTGCTGGCGGCGGAGCAGGATCTGGCCGACAGTACCACCACGGTTTCGACGAATCTGGTCGCGCTGTACAAGGCATTGGGCGGCGGCTGGGAGAATATCGAGCCGCCGGCAACCGGCAACGCGAAGAAATCATAGGCATCGGCGATTATCGGTTGGCTATTGTCGATAGCGGCCCGCCGGTGCATATAATTTAAGCTTCGCCGCAATGGGAACCAGACTCGGTTGCTATTGTTCCTGTAGACCATTCGTCACGGGCGAACCTGCATCATGCCGCGTCTTGTTATCGTCTCCAACCGCGTCCCTCGTCCGCGGGAACGCACCCAGCCGGCCGGTGGACTGGCCATCGCGCTCAACGAAGCGATCCGCACACGCGAAACGCTGTGGTTCGGCTGGTCCGGCGCGCATGACCAGCCGCCGGGCGCCGCGCCGCGTATCACCGTCCAGGCCAACGTCACCTTTGCCACCATCGACATCGGCGCCGATTTGTTCCGTGGCTATTACCAGGGCTATTCCAACAGCACGCTGTGGCCGTTGCTGCATTCGCGGGTCGGGCTGACGGTATTCCGCCGCGAGGACCAGGCCGCCTATCGCACCGTCAATGCCGCCTTCGCCGACGCGCTGCTGCCGCTGCTGCGGCCGGATGACATCATCTGGGTGCACGATTATCACCTCATCCCGCTCGGCCGGATGCTACGGGCCCGCGGCGCCACGCAGCGGATCGGCTTCTTCCTGCATGTGCCGTTCCCGCCGCCGGAATTGTTCGACTGCCTGCCGCAGGCCGGCGAATTGCTCGACGATCTGGCCGATTACGACGTGCTGGGCGTGCAGACCGACCCCGATGCCGCCCATCTCAACGCCATGCTGGCCGCCGGCGGGCGGGTCGCCCGGGCCGCCGGCTACCCGATCGGCATCGACCCGGTATCCTTCGCGAACGCCGCCCGCAAGGCGTCGACCGGCGCCGAGGTATCGCGCCTGCACGCCAGCCTGGGCGACCGCGCGCTGATCCTGGGGGTCGACCGGCTGGATTATTCCAAGGGCCTGCCGGAACGCCTGGCCGGCTACGAACGCCTGCTGCGCCGCTTCCCCGAGCATCATGGCCGGGTGACGATGCTACAGATCGCCCCGGTCTCGCGCGGCGAGGTCACCGAATACCGCGCGCTGCGCCGGGAGCTGTACGAGCTCGCCGGCCGGATCAATGGCGAGCACGCCGATGTCGATTGGATGCCGTTGCGCTTCCTCACCCGCACCGTCTCGCGCGCCACGCTGGCCGGCTATCTGCGGATGGCGCGGGTCGGGCTGGTGACGCCGCTGCGCGATGGCATGAACCTGGTGGCCAAGGAATATGTCGCCGCACAGAACCCGGCCGACCCCGGCGCCCTGGTGCTGTCCCGCTTCGCCGGCGCGGCGCTGGAACTGCCGGACGCGCTGCTGATCAATCCCTACGACCCCGACGAGATCGCCGAGGCGGTGCACACCGCGCTGACCATGACGCTGGAGCAGCGGCTGGAGCGCTGGACCCGGATGAAGCAGGCGGTCACCAGCAACACCGCCGCCGGCTGGGCGCGGCGCTTCCTGGCCGATCTGATGGGGTAGCGGCCCGGGAGCCTGTCCGGGACTATGCTGACGGGAGGCCGCGCAGGAGGAATTGCCGGAAGTCTCTGGCCTGCTTGACCAGGCCCGCCGCCCGGCACAGCCGCAGAACCTGCACAAACGGCCCCGACAGCGCCATCAAATGCCG